>JBAXCM010000031.1:0-18771 GCA_037141475.1 Verrucomicrobiota bacterium
GGTCAGTGCTCTCGCCGCAGTGGGCAATGGCCGCGATGGCCGGGAGGCGCAGCGAGGACTGGCCGTTTTCCTGATAGGCAATGCCGCGCAGGGTGGGGCGGAACTCCTGCGGTGCGAGAATCCCGGCGGCTTGGACGGCGGAGACGCGGACGGGAGTACTGAGGGAGGAGCCGTCTTGGAGGGCTCGGGTGAGCCAGGGTTTGAGGGCGGCGATGGCCTGGGTGCAATCGACGTTACCGGACGAGCGGACCAGGTTGACGAGCATCATCAGGGTGGTGCCAGGGACCGAGCTTTGTTCGAGAGCCGGATCGGTAGTGGCCGCAACCAAGGCCTGGAGAATCCGGGCGGCTATTTCCGGCGGGGGCTGGGTCGCCTGTCCCGTCGGGGTCTGCCGCGAGTGCGGATTGAGCAGGGTGACAAGGTGCTGCACGGCGTAGTCGCGCAGTACCAGCGGCTGGTGGGCATCCTCAAGGAGGCGCAGCAGGTTGCCGGTCAGGCGCTCGCAGTCGGTGTCATGGCTGAGCAACTGGTCCATGAACTCGTTGGCGATGACATACCAGTGTTCCGGAAGCTCTCCCTTGGGAGGCCCCTTGGCCAGCAGCTCGTAAAGGTAGCGGATCTCGGGCTCGCCGCACTCGCTCCGCAGGGCGTTGCGCAAAAGGGCGACGCGGACCTGCCAGACCTGGCCGGGATCGGTGATGGAGTGCAGGCTGGCAGGAACTGCGACACGGCGCGCGGCCTGAGTGTGCCGGACGGCTGGGGAGGGCGCCGCGGCGGCGTCCGCTGGCGGCGGGCGAGTTTTCCAAGCATGGATGGCTGCCGCGCCGACGATGGCGGGCACGGCTAGAAACAGAGACTTTTTAAGGACAGGCGACACGGCGGGCTTTG
This sequence comes from Verrucomicrobiota bacterium, assembly GCA_037141475.1. GTDB lineage: Bacteria > Verrucomicrobiota > Verrucomicrobiia > Verrucomicrobiales > Akkermansiaceae > Luteolibacter. The sequence goes on from JBAXCM010000031.1 coordinate 889, forward strand.
AGGTTGGTTCAGCGGGAGCCGAGATAGTCGCCGTAGCGTCCATAGACATCCAGGCTGTGGCAGTAGCCGCCGGCGGCACCGATGGGGCAGAGGAATTCGAGGTTCACCCAGCCGTTCGTCAGGTCGGCTGGCCGGACCGACCTCTGCATGGATCCGTCGCGGAACATCACCCCGGCGCGGAAAATGTTCACGTCAACGCGCCCTCCCTCCGGCAGATTGGTCACAGTGAGCGGGGCGTTGTAGATCTTGTAGCCGACTATCCCGCACGCGCCTGTCGAGGTCATGTCGTTTTGCAGGGCATCGGACACCCCGACGACGTTGATCTGTTGGACCGCAAGAATCGGACCACCTGGCAACAGGCGCCCTGCGATGCCGAGGGCGACGGTCTGGCGCGGCAGCACGGCCACGGTGACATTTTGCGGAGCGTTGCGGGTGACAAGCAAAACACAAAGATCCGGCTGGGAATCCAACGCGACCTCCGGGGCGGCGGTCAGATCGAGCGTGCGGATGCCGGTTTCCAGGGCGTCGATGATTCCCAACGGGAAACCTGGGGCGGCCACCACCTTCACGGTGAGTCTGGCGGTGATGGCATGCTTCGAGGGCTTGTTGTTATGCGAATTGCCGTTGGTGGCCCCGGCGCCGTTTTGCACGGTGCCGGTGATGGTGAAGGTGCCGGCATTGGCGAAGGGCAGCACGAAGGTCTGCGTGCCGGTCAGGTTCCACGTTCCGCCGGAGGAGGAGGTGATGGCGGCGGATGTCATGCCGGGGTCCGCGCTCCAGGCCCCGACGAGCAGGGCATCACCCTGGCGGATGGTGAGGGTTTCGGCGTCCATCACGTTGGTGGCCTGCCAGCCCAGCGAGCCGGTGGTTTCCCAGCCCTGTTCGAAATGCACGAGGTAAGGCTGGGAGCCGGAATGGGCAGCCAGCGGCACGTTGGCGAACCAATGGCCGTTGCCAGTGCCAGTGGCCACCGCGACGCCCTTGACCGTCGTGCCGCCCACGTCGCGTGCGTAACCTTCGAGGAAGGCCGGCGAGGTGCGGGTGGCTCCGGCATGGGGCAGGACCCGGTTGGCCTGCGCCAAGAGCGCGGCGGCATCCGCGGGAGCGTAAACCTTGAGGGATACGATGCGCACGGTGCGGCGGGCGAACATGTTGTCAATCAGGATGGTGACCTGGTGATTGCCGGCCACAAGCCACGGGGTGAGCGCCTGGAGCATCCCGAACCTGGACATGCCGAAGCGGACGCTGTGGCGCCCAACCGGCCTGCCGTCCACGCTGACCACCACGGGAACCTCCTCATTGCCGAAGGTCGAGCCCATGAGTTCGGCATTGAGGCGCAGCAGCCAGAAGCCGTTCGACGGGACAGAGAAGTTCCAGGTGACCGCGCCGCGGAAGCTGTTGGCGATGAGCCCGCCGGAGGTCATGCTCCACCCGGTGGTGGAACCGGTGAAACCGGCCAGCGCGACCTCGTTCACGAAAGTGTCGGTGACGGAATTGGCGGCCAGGGGGTTAGTGCCCAGGGTGTTGTACTCGTCCCCGTCGCTCACGCCGTTGTGATTAGAGTCGGAGTCGGCGGGGTTCGTGCCGAGGAGATACTCAATTCTGTTAGGTATGCCATCCCCGTCGAAATCACCCCTCTCCCCTTGCCTTATGGGATCGATGGCCCCGTTGTCGGTGGGGTCGAGGCCGAACTGCTTGGCCCACCACGCGGGTAGGAAGATGTCGTATGGATCCTCGGTGGTTCTGACATAGGACGAGACCGCCGCGTCCGGCACGACCTGCCGGGCACCCCCATTGCAGGCCCAGGCGATGCTCACATTGGAATCAGTCGGGCTGCCACCCTTGTGGTCGATTTCCACATAATACGCCTGCCCGGCCTCCAGGTGGACCGCTGCGCTCTGCTGGCTTGCGAAGCGGTCCCACAGGTTCAGCTCGTCCGCGGCGACGCCGAGGCCGTCACCCAGGTCCGTCCCGATCTCAGCGATGCGCTGCTTCGCGTATTTGCCGAACGAGAGGTCTGACGAAAGCCACAGTTCGGCGCTGGTGCGCGCGCTGATCCAGAAGGTGTAATCCCCGGAGACCGCCGGTGTGATGTAACCGCGAGAGCGGGTGCCGATGTAGGGACCGGTGAATTTCAGGTTCGACATCGGCTTGAAGGTCACCGTGTCCGCCTCGTTGTAAAACTTGCTCGACGCGATCAGCTCGGGCACCGTGAAACCCGGCATGCCGTTCCAGAAGTCAACCATGAAGACGCCGGGCCGGCGGTCGGCCACCGTCGGATTGAGACCCATCAGGAATTCTTCCATGTTCGTGTACATGTCGCCATCGGCATCGGCGTCCAGAGCAAGGTCGGGATTGGTGAAGGCCGAGAAGTCGAATCCGGCGATCCAAGCCGCGTACGGGCAGGCGGGGTCCATCGGATCCTCCACCAACTGGAATCCGCTGAGATAGGCCCGTTCCCCGCTCGCGCTGTCAGCGGCCATGGTGATGGAGATGCGGTTGGCGGAGTCAGGCACGATGTTGTCGAAGCGCACATAGTTCACGCCGCGGATCCATCTGTATGACTTGCCGTCCGGCCCGCGTGTGTCGCAAATCAGGGGTCCGGCCGTCGTTGTCGTGTTCGTCGTCGAGAACAGGCTCCTGCCGCCGAGTTCGTTCGGATAGTAACTGGCCAGATAGAGAACGTATTTCCTGCCGGTTTTCAGTCCGCTGATCACCAGGTTCACCGGCTCGTCCGAAAAGCTGAACGCCGCGCTGGTGAGCATCGTCAGGCCGGGGCCGCCCCACGAATCCAGGTTGCTGGCGTTGCAGGTGAAGCCCACGGAGGTGGCCACCCCGCTGCCATCCAACAGTCCGCCCACCGTGAGTCCGGACATGCCGAGGCACTGGTTCCAGGTCGAGGCGGCACCGCCGGCCGGGCCGAACAGCCCGGTCCTGGTCTCGTTGTCGAAGTTCACATTGATCCACCCCCATTGGACATCCTTGATAACGGTCACCGTGTAATGCCTGATGGTCAGGCCGTCCGCGGATGTCACGACATACTGCACCGGGTTGGAAAAATCATACACGCTGCCCGAGACGTGATCGCAGGTGGCACCGGCGGACATGGTGAAGGTGGGGGCAAGGGCCGTGATATTCGTTTCGTACGCCACCCTCCAGGTGACCTGGGTTTCGTGGAGGTCGGCCGGATTGCCTGGAAGTCCGAACCACGTGATGCCCGCCACCTCGGGAATGTCATACCTGAGGGTGACGGTGCCAGACCAGGTGGCATCGCTCCACATATTCTTGAGAAACACCCCAGCGGTGTTGAGATCAATGGTGGCCGGGAAATCAGCGCCTGCGGTCTTCGTGTCGATCACCGTGGTGCCGAGTGCCTCGTTCTGGCCGTTGGCCCAGTCGGGCGAGCCGCCGTCACTGCCGATTTGCAGGAGTCCGTCAACTAACACGTTGAGATCGGACGCCCAGGAGCCGCCGGAGTTGACCTCAAGGGTCGCGTCGATGGAAACCTCCCGCAGGATCGAACCGGCGGGCAGGGCGCCCTGGGCGAGCCACGGGACGGCCGCCCCGCCGGCCAACACGGTGCCGCCGCCGGGGGCTCCGAGATCATAGGTCACGGTGGCGGTCGCGGCAGCGGCGCTTCCGGCTAACAACCCCGTGCCCGCCACCAGGGCGAGGGCGAGACGTTTCATGGCAATTCCGATGGGACGAATGTTCAGGGCGAGTTTCATGGCAGTCTGGCTTTCGGTTATCATGTTTGCCGGGGCTGTTTGACGACCCCGGTGGAGAAAGGGAGCGGACGATAGGTAATTCTCCCCCTTATCGGGATTTAGGGCGTTTATTTCCTCGGATGACCATGCATAAATCTGATGTGCGGAGGATTTGCGCATTGATGCGCAGTCGCCCCCCCGGAACAGTAGTGGGCTTTGCAAGGTCCAACGAAAATTAGAACCCCGTGATAGGTAGCTGAACATCCAGCAAACCCACGTAAAAGCGATCGGCAGGCGGATCAAGGCCGTTGTCATCCGGAAAGCGTCGCCGGTCATCAAGGCGACCGGCGTTGCCTCTTAAAGTGGGCCCTTGCCGGCGAAGATCTTCCCGTGCGTCGCGGTCCGGCGGCTCGGTTTCATCGGATTTCCATCGGATCAAAAACCGAAATCCTTGTAGAATAAGGGAAAAAATGGTGCTCGCTACAGGCTGGAAGCCCGTCATCCATGACAGGCAGGATGCCTATCCTCCTGCCAAAATGAGCGATTCGAATGGGTCGGCGCCGCATGCGGTCATTGAGCGGGTGAAGGCGCAGAAGGAGTTTGAGGTGCATAAGGTGAAGCTGAGGGTGCCGAAATCTGCCGGATCACACAGCACCCGGACGAGTGGCTGGTTTGGTCAGTTGCTAAGCGCTACGGTCGAATGGATCGCCTACGGCCTGGCCGTGGCTTTCATCGTTTGGCTGTGTTGGAAGTACCGATACTTGCTAGCCTTTGGAGGTGGGCGCGACAATGGGCAGCCGGAGCTGATCGTGGCACGGGTGGTCATGGGCATGGATGTGACGCCGCAATCGCTGCCGACGGATATTCCCGAGGCGGCCTGGCACATGTGGCAGGCGGGGCAGTGCAAGGAGGCGCTCAGCCTGCTTTATCGCGGGGCGATTTGCCGCCTCATCGAGCATGGGCGGGTTGAGATCCAGCAAGCGGACACCGAAGGCGATTGTCTGCGGCGGGTGCAGCAGGCTGGCACGCCAGCCCATCCCGGGTACTTTCATGGGTTGACCCGGGTGTGGATAGCGCAGGCCTATTCCGGCCAAGTTCCCGCGGATGCGGTGGTCGAGGGATTGTGCCGCGAGTGGCCATTTGTGGAAAGGCGGGGCGCATGACGGGGGAGGGGACTGGTAGAATGGCGGCGGGTCGTATGGCTGTGCCGCGGTGGACCAAGCATGTTGCACGGATCCGGGTTTTGCCAAGCCATGTTCTAACCGGGCAGCATTGGATCTGGCGGCTGTTGCTGGCTGTGTTCTTCGTTATAATCAGCGGCTGCAATTATGAATATGTGGAGCGCGAGATTGGCTACAAGGGCCGGGCGCGGGTCGATCCGTGGCTGGCAGCCGAGAATTTTGCTAGAAGATATGATTTTCCTGTGATGTCGCTATCGGGTTGGCGTCCGCCGGAGCAAGCGGATGCGATGTGGTTCGTTCCGGCGGCGGTTTTGAGCAATGAGAGTTTTGCGCGAAGGGTTGAGGAATGGGCCAAGGGCGGAGGGCATCTGGTGGTGATCGTGGAACATGCCGCTGCGGAAACCAGTGATTGGCGGGTGTTTGAGCCCGAGCTGCCGTTGCCCCCAGCTTTGCCGGCCATGTTGCTGCGCTTGGGTATCGAGTTGAAACCGCGTGGCGCGGAGGCCGGCACCGAGGCCGACCGGCCGGTGTCCCTTCACTTTGCCGGGAAAGAATTTGAGGTGGCAGCCAAGGCGGGCGCCACAGTGGCAGTTAGGAAGGGGGTGCCGGGCGTATTTGCCAGTGTGCTGGCAGGGGCCGGACGCGTATCTGTGCTCGTCGACGCCCGCCCACTGCGCAACCGCTGGATCGGCGAACACCAACATGCCGAGTTTTTGTTGGCGCTGATCAAATCTAACAAACGTGGCGGACATGTTGTTTTTGTTAGAAATTGTGAGCTTTCATTGTGGGGCATGATGAGGCAGCAATTGTGGCCGGTTTTGTGTGCTTTGGCGCTGCTGCTTGTGTTGTGGTTGTGGAAAAATCTGAGCCGCTTCGGGCCGCTGGAAGCAGCGGCGGCACCCATCACAGCTCGCGGCTACGACCACCATCTTGAGGCGCTGGGGAATTTTCATTGGCGTCTGGACTGCGGCGCAGGCCTGTTGGCACCGCTGCGTGAACAAATCCTCGAGCGGGCCCAGCGCCTTGGCGCACGCGGCGGACCGGTCGACGACGGCTTGCTTCAGTGGCTGGCGACGCGCTCGGGCTTGCCCGAAGCACGGGTCGCGCAAGCACTGGCTCCGGCCGCCCCAAGTGACAGCCTAGGCCTGACCCGCTGCGTCGCTGATTTGCAAGCCCTGCTCAAAATTCTAACCTAACACCCGTAAATCCCCATGACATCAGACCCTAACGCAGCAAGTGATTCGCCAAGCGCGCCTGACGCCAACCTCCTGTGGCGAGCGTCCGCCGAGATGCCCAGTACTGACAGTCTAGCGGACTCTGATCGGAAAACAGGCGTCCCGCCTGTGATGGAAGACAGCGGTTCCAGCCTGTCTGCGCATGAAACGACAGGCTTGAAGCCCGTCGTGCATGACTGGCTAGAAGCCTATCCTTCTTCCAAACTGCCAGGCTTGGTCGAGACGTCTCCACCCGCCGCCGAACTGCCGCTGAGCAGCCTCATCGCCCAAATGCGCCACGAGATCCGTCAGGTGATCCTTGGCCAGGACACCGTCATCGAGCAGGTGCTTGCGGCGTTTTTGGCGGGTGGTCATGTTTTGTTGGAGGGTAAGCCGGGGCTGGGCAAGACCTATCTGGTGACGACGTTGGCGCGGACGTTTGGCGGGGTCTCTGCGCGCATCCAGTTCACGCCGGACCTGATGCCCTCGGATGTGACGGGATTCCGGATGTTCGACATGAAGAGCCAGACGTTCCAACTGCGCCGCGGGCCGGTATTCACGCACCTTTTGTTAGCTGATGAGATCAATCGCGCGCCAGCCAAAACCCAGTCGGCGCTGCTGGAGGTGATGCAGGAGCGGCAGGTGACCATTGACGGCGAAACACTTCATCTGGAACCGCCATTCATGACCCTGGCGACGCAAAATCCCATCGAACATGAGGGAACCTATCCACTGCCTGAGGCTCAGTTAGACCGCTTCATCATGAAAGTGCTCATCGATTATCCTGATCACGAGGCGGAATGTGAGATCGTGGCTAGGGCCGCCGCCGAATCTCCCGGAGGTGGCGTCGGCAGGGTTCGAAGCGTTTGCGGCCCGGCCGCCATCGTCGCCGGCCAACTCGCCACCGCCGCCGTGCAGGTGGTTCCCGAAGTGCTCGCTTATGCCGTGGCCCTCACCCAAGCAACTCGCGACGCCCGAGCCATCGCGCTGGGGGCTGGTACTCGCGGAGCGATCAGTTTGGTGCGCATCGGCAAGGCATTCGCCGCGTTGGACGGACGCGATTTCGTCATTCCCGACGACATCAAGCGCGCGGCGCTGCCGGTGTTGCGTCACCGGGTGCAGCTCACGCCGGAAGTAGCCATCAGCGGCCAAGACGTCGATGATGTGCTCCTCGCCATCATCGAATCCGTGCCCGCACCGAGGCAATAATATTCTTCCCTTAACCGGATTCCCATGACCCCAACAAACCGACTTCTATCCGTGGCATTTGCCTGGACTCTCGTCGGTATTCTGGCGGCGGTGTGGCCGCAGTGGGTGATGCCGTGGATCGTGTTAGGCGCTGTGGCGGGAGTGGTGGCGCTTATCGACGCAGCCCTGGCGTTGGGCTGCCAGCGCATGAATATCGAACGGCGCTTGCCGGGACGCTTTGCCCAGGGCGAGATTAGCGAGGTGCGCTTGATTTTGAAAAATGGCGGGGGCCATGCGGCGGTGGTGGATGTGTTTGATGGAATTCCGCAAGGTGCCGAGGCACCCACCTTGCCATGGAGCGGGGTGGTGCCGGCGGGGCGCGAGTTGCGGGTGTTTCTTCCGCTGCGTTTGTGGCAGCGAGGTGAGCAGGTCTTCGGCCAACTCCAGTTGCGCCGCCGCTCACCCTGCGGATTGTGGCTTCGCCTCACCCGCCATCTGGGCGAGGAAACCGTCCGCGTTTATCCTAACTATGAACCCGTGGTCCGCTACGCTCTGCTGGCCATGCAGCATCGGGACAGTCCGCTTGGTATCGTGCGGCGGGCCCGCGCCGGCACCAGCCGGGATTTTCATCAGCTGCGGGATTACCGCGATGGCGACCCACTGGCGCAAATTGATTGGAAGGCGACCTCGCGCCGCCAGTTGTTGATTAGCCGTGAATTCCAAGAACAGCGCAACCAATCATTGGTATTTTTGTTAGACACGGGCCGTAGGATGCGGGCCATCGACGGCGAAATGGCCCAGTTTGACCACGCGCTGAACGCGATTTTGTTAGTTTCGCATGTGGCTCTCAAGCAAGGCGATCAGGTATCGGTCAAGTCGTTTGGTGGGACGGAGCGATGGTTGCCGCCGGTCAAGGGGGCCCACGCCATGCCGGTGTTGCTGAATCATCTCTATGACTATCAAACTACCGCCGCCCCAAGCGATTTCGCCGGCGCGGTCGAACAATTGATGGCCCGCCAGCGCCGCCGCTCTCTCGTCGTTGTGCTTACCAACCTGCGCGGCGAGGACGGCAAGGAACTGGTGCCCGCGCTGCAGGTGCTCCAATCCAAACATTTGGTTCTGCTAGCCAGTTTGCGTGAGAGCACGGTTGGTGAGGCGTTGACACGGCCCGTGGATTCGTTTGGTGGGGCGTTGAAGTTTTTGGCGGCCGAGCGCTATGCCGGCGAACGCCGGGAAATCCTCGCCGGTCTCGGTGCGCGCGGTATCCTCACCCTCGATACCACTGCCCAAGAGTTAGCCGTCGCCCTTGCTAACCGTTACCTCGATATCAAGGCCGCCGGCCGACTGTAATCATGGCAGCAGTCCTTGCCTTCCCCGAGCGCAGAAAACCCCGGCTTGTGGCCGGGGTTCACCTAGGTTTTTTTGATATTGTTAGGGTTGTTTGTAGCAGGGGGATTAGCCCAAGCTGGCTTTGAGGACGGATGAGGGTTTGAAGCCGACGGACTTGGAGGCACTGATTTTCATCGATTCGCCGGTCTTTGGGTTGCGACCCATGCGAGCGGCGCGTTTCTTCACTTCGAAAGTGCCGAAACCAATGATTTGGACCTTCTTGTCTTTCTTGATGCCCTTGGCAATTGAATCGAGAACGGCTTCGACGGCTTCGTCTGCGGCACGTTTCGTGATCTCTTTACCGAGGGCTTTCTGGACGGCTTCAATAAGTTCTGCTTTGTTCATGGCAGCGGCGTTTATCGGAATCGGGGGGGGGACTGACAAGGAAAAAACTTGGGAAAATAAATAATTTTTTCTTAGGGCGAGCTTGACTTCACGACCGTCACCGGTCGACAAACCGCATTTTTGCTGTCTAAGGGAGCCGCTATCCCTTGCAGGACAAGGGGATTGCGTGTTGTTAGATCGGGTCTTGCGGTTGTGTTTTGGGTGAGCGGAAATTGATTTGGGGCGGGCCGTGCCGGTGCGATCAACTGATGCGCAGTGCATGTGAAAATTTGCGGAAAAAAACGCTTGCGGAGTTCTAGGGGTGGCACCTATCTTCCGCGCGACCAATTCATGCGCTTCATTTTCCCTACCATCGCCGTGTTTTTCCTAACGCCTCTAGCAGCGCTGGCCGGAGGTGAGGCCGAGGCAGGGTTGCCGCTGCAGTCATCGCCGTTGTGGAGCGGGGGACCGATCACCAACTCGATGGTGATGGTGTGGCTGGCGGTGGGGCTGATCACCTTGTTTTGTCGGGCGGCCACCAAGCAAATGGCGCTGGTGCCGGCGGGTTTCCAAAACTTTGCCGAGTGGGTGGTGGAAAGCCTGTACGATTTCCTATCGAGTATTCTGGGTTCGTACATGGTCAAGAAGACGTTCTGGTTTTTCGGCAGTATTTTCTTGTTTATTCTGGTTAGCAACTTGTTGGGGCTCATTCCTGGTGTGGGTACCATTGGCCGCTACAATGAGCACGGTCACATCATCGGGTTTCTACGAGGTGGCAACGCCGACCTGAACATGACATTGGCGATGGCGCTTATTTTTGCGGTGTTGTGGTTTTACTGGGCGCTGACAGAGAATGGGGTGAAGGGATTTTTAGCGCATATTTTTGCGCCTAAGGGGGATTTCCATGGGCTGATGCTGATGTTCATGGTGCCGATTTTCCTAGCGGTAGGCGTGCTGGAGATCATTTCCATTGCGATTCGGCCGGTGGCGCTCACATTCCGCTTGTTCGGAAACATATACGGCGGCGAGCAGACGATGGAAAAGCTCATGGAGTTGGTTCCCAAATCCTTGGCATTTCTGCCGGCGCTGCCGTTTTACTTCATGGAATTGCTGGTTGGCTTCGTGCAAGCGCTGGTTTTCATGTTGCTCACCGCAGTGTTTCTGCGTCTCATCTGCGAACACGCTGGCGACGAACATCACTGACAATTTTGGTGCTTTGACCATGACTGGATCGTGGGAGGCACCTGAAACCAACACACCAAACCACCACCACCACACATCATTATGTCCATCATTCCCATGCTCGCTGAAATCACCGGCAACGTCCACATCGCCATGGCCGCACTCGGTGCCGGCCTCGGTATCGGCATCCTCGGCTCCAAAGCCGCTGAAGCCACCGGCCGCAACCCCGGCGCATCCACTCCCATTCTGGTTAACGCGATTATTTTCGCCGCTCTGGCCGAAGGGGTGTTCATTCTCTCCGCCTTCGCCGTCAAGTAAGCGGCAGTGGTTTTTTACCGTGTGGGGGCGGGCTTGAACGCCCGTCCTCCGCATGCTTCCCGTTTTCTCCCCAGCTCAGTTTCCACACCTGCCAGCAATGACCTCCTTCCTCGCTCTAGTCACTGAATCTTCTCAAAATCCGGTTGCCGAACTCTGCGGCAAATTCGGCGTCAATTGGCCGTTCTTCATTGCCAGCTGCCTCAACTTCGTGCTGGTCATCTGGGTGCTCAAAAGATATGCGTTCGGCCCGATCCAACAAATGTTGGAGCAGCGCCGCGAACGCATCGCCGAGGGCGAGAATAAGCTCAAACTCATCGAAAAACAACTCGCCGAGTCCGAACAGACGACCACCGCAGCCATCGCCAAGGCCAGCGAGGAAGCCGTGCGCATGATCAACGAGGCTAAGCTCGGTGCTGCTGCCTTTTCCGAGCAAAAGGCCCAGGAGGCCATCGCACAAGCCCAACAGATTTTGGTGAAGGCGGAAGCCGCAGCCAAGGCCGATCGTGAGCGGCTTAGCGTTGAACTCAAGCGCGAGTTCGGACGGTTGGTGGCAGCAACCACAGCGCAGGCAACCGGCAAGATTCTAACTGACGACGACCAGCGCCGCATCAACGAATCCGCCCTTGCCAAGGTCGAAGCCTGATCGATCGTTAGCACCTATCCGCCACCATGAAAATCTCCAAAACCGCCGCCGCCAGCGCCCGCCGACTCTTTGGCTTATGCCAGACCGGTGAGCGCTTGGATGAGGCCAAGCTGCGCACCGTGGCGGCCCGTCTCGGAGAGGCCAAGCCGCGCGATTATCCAGCCATCCTCTCCGCGTTGCAACGCCTGACACGACTTGCTTACGAGCGACGCAAGGTGACCGTGGAGAGCGCCGTGGAACTCGATGAGGCAAGCCAACAGCGGGTGCTTGCCGGTCTAACGAAACAATACGGGCCCGACCTTGTGGCCCAATATCAAATCAATCCCTCCCTGCTCGGCGGCCTTCGCATCCGGGTGGGCAACGATGTCTTCGATGGCTCGGTTAAGGGCCGACTCGATCGCTTCGCCAATTCCCTCTGATTCCTCAAAAAAAATTTACTGATTCAACTCCCTCTAGCGGAACCCCGAACCCCGACCCATTAGCTAACTTCTCTTATGAGCAGCATCCTCCAGGAACTCGAACAACAAATCGCCGGCATCACCACGTCGGTCGAAAAATCCAACGTCGGCACGGTCCGCCAAGTCGGCGATGGTGTCGCCAAAGTCGAAGGACTCTCCGACGTGATGCTCAATGAGATGATCGAGTTCGGTGGCGGCGTCACCGGCATGGCGCTCAACCTCGAAGAAAGCGAAGTCGGCGTCGTGTTGCTAGGCAACTATGCGGCCGTCAAGGCCGGAGCCGAGTGCCGCACCACTGGCAAATTGCTTTCGGTGCCGGTTGGTGAAGCGATGCTGGGCCGGGTCGTCAATGCCTTGGGCGAGCCGATTGACGGCAAGGGCGAGATTGCAGCGGCAGCGTACTATCCGATGGAGAAGATTGCCCCCGGCATTATCAAGCGCAAGTCGGTCTCGGTGCCGGTGCAGACGGGCATCATGTCCATTGACGCGATGATTCCCATTGGCCGCGGCCAGCGCGAGTTGATCATTGGCGACCGTTCAACTGGCAAGACGACCATTGCGGTGGACACCATCATCTCCCAAGCACAGCAAAACAAGGCTGCCGAGCAAGGGAAGTTGCAAAACCACAAGCCGCTGTACTGCATCTATGTGGCAATCGGCCAGAAACTCTCCAACGTCGCACGTACCCAGAAAATTTTGGAGGATGCCGGTGCGATGGAATACACGACTATTGTTTCGGCATCCGCATCGGATGCCGCAGCCATGCAGTACATTGCTCCTTATGCCGGTTGCGCAATCGCCGAGTATCTGATGGACAAGGGGCAGGACTGCCTCATCGTTTTCGACGACCTATCCAAGCACGCCGTGGCCTACCGCCAGGTGTCACTCATTTTGCGCCGCCCGTCGGGCCGCGAAGCCTATCCGGGCGATGTGTTCTATCTGCACTCCCGCTTGCTCGAGCGCTCCGCCCGGCTCTCCGCTGCGGCTGGCGGCGGCTCGCTCACCGCGCTGCCCATCATTGAGACCCAGGCCGGCGACGTGTCAGCCTACATCCCGACCAACGTCATCTCCATCACTGACGGTCAGATTTTCCTCGAAACCGACTTGTTCTATCAGGGGATCCGGCCTGCCATTTCGGTTGGTCTGTCGGTGTCGCGTGTCGGTTCCGCCGCTCAGACGAAAACCATCAAATCGGTGGCTGGCACCACCAAGCTGGACTTGGCGCAGTATCGCGAGTTGCAGGCTTTCGCGCAATTTGGCAGTGATTTGGATGCATCGACGAAGAAGAAGCTTGAGCGTGGGGCACGCATTGTTGAGTTATTCAAGCAGAACCAGTACAGCCCGCTGGCGATGGAGATGGAATGTATTCATCTGTTTGCCATGCAGAACGGCTATTTCGATGACGTCAAGGTTTCCGATGTGCGCCGCTTCCAGGCTGGCCTCGGTGATTTTTTCAACACCCGCAAGAGCGACTTGCTAGACAAGATTCGCAACGAAAAGCCCGACCTCAAGAAGGACGCAGCGATGGTTGAGGCCGTGAAGCAGGGCGTCGAAGACTTCAAGCGCTCGTGGAAGTGAGCTTGATTGTTGGATCCTACGTACCTCGAAAAACCGATAACTGATAACTCCCAAGCACCCCAATGGCCAACCTCCGCGACATCCGCCGGCGCATCAAGTCGGTAAAAAACACCGCGCAAATTACTCGCGCGATGCAACTTGTCGCTGCCGCCAAGATGAAAAAGGCACAGGACCAGGCGCTGGGTGGCCGGGCCTACTCGCGCCATCTGTTGCAGGTGCTGTATGACATTCGCAAAAACTTTGCCCACGAAACCCATCCGTTTCTCGAGCATCGCACCGGCAATCGCGAGTTGGTGTTGGTCATTTCCACGGACAAGGGGTTATGCGGCGCGATCAACACGAATCTGGCGCGCAAGATCGCGACGCTCACTTCACCGGATGCGGATTTCGTCACTGTGGGCCGCAAGCTGCGGGCGGTTTGCGAAAAACTCGGCAAGAAAGTCATCGCTGACTTCACCGTTAAAGATCCGGTGCCGTTCAACCAAACCCGGCCGATCGCCAGTTTCCTCGGCAAACAATTTCTCGATCGCAACTACGACAAGGTGACCATCGCCTTCACCAATTTCTATAACACCCTGCGTCAGGAACCCAAGGTCGTCACGCTGTTGCCCCTTCAGGGCCACCGTCCCGATGAGGAGCAGGCATTCGAAATGATTGGCGGTGGCTTCTCTGTCGCCGCCCACCAAAATGATCCTGACCGCGACTTCGAGTTCGAGCCTAACGCCGGAGACGTGCTCGGTGCCATCCTCCCGCTTTACCTTAACTACGAGGTGTTCCAAGGCCACCTCGAGGCCCGCGCCTCCGAGCACTCGGCCCGCATGGTGGCTATGAAATCCGCCACCGATAACGCCAACAAGTTCATCAAGGAACTCACCCTCGAATACAATAAATTGCGCCAAGGGGCAATCACCTCCGAATTGCTCGAAATCACCACCGCCATGAAAGCGGTCGAGTGAGCCATCCTCACTTAATTTTCCATAGCGCAAGTCCACACTGCTTCATGAAGACCGTCACCGAAAAAGAAGTTTGCACCGATCTCGCCCGCTTGGCGAACGAGATTTGTCTGACTCATGACCCGGTGGTTCCCGCCTGTGCCGATAGGCGCTCGCTGGTTCTTCTCGAACTCGAAGACGATCAATCCAGAAACGATACCGAGTACCTGCTCAGCAATCCCGTCAACGTCGCCCGGTTGATGAAATCTCTGGCGGATTTCCAGACGAAACGGGGATATCAGGAACACGAATTGATCGAAGAATTAAACTGACCTTCTACGAGCGTGCCTCGGGAAGACTACTTATATTGGCAAAAGACTGACCGCAAGACACTTGAAAAACTCAATCAACTACTCAAGGAAATATCCCGCCATCCTTTCACTGGGAAAGGTAAACCCGAGCCTATGAAACACCAGTTCACCGGCTGCTGGTCCCGGAGAATCGGCCCCAAACACCGCCTCGCCTATCGAGCTGAAGAGGGCATGGTCTATGTCATGCAATGCCGCTTTCACTACGAACATTGACAATTTTTAGCAATCACCACCCACAGCGCCCATCACCCAACTTGCCTTTTCATGAACACCGGAACCATCGTCCAGATTATCGGAGCCGTCATTGACGCGGACTTCTCTAAAGCTAGCAGCCTGCCCACCATTTACAATGCGCTGGAGGTCCAGTATGTCCTCAACGGCGCGGACACCAAGCTGGTGCTCGAAGTCCAACAACACCTCGGCGACGGCTGGGTGCGTGCCGTGGCCATGTCCACCACCGACGGCCTCAAGCGCGGCATGATTCTAACCGACACTGGCAAGTCCATCTCGGTGCCGGTCGGCAAGCAGGTGCTCGGCCGCATTTTCAACGTCACCGGGGATCTGGTGGACGAGAACGGCCCGATCGCCGATGACACGAAACGCTCGCCGATCCATCGGCCCGCACCGTCCCTCGTCGAGCAATCGGCCAACACCGAGGTGCTGGTCACCGGCATCAAGGTGATCGACCTGATCTGCCCGCTGCTCAAGGGCGGCAAGGGCGGCATGTTCGGTGGTGCCGGCGTCGGCAAGACGGTGGTTATCATGGAGCTCATCAATAACATTGCCAAAGCCCATGGCGGCTACTCGGTGTTTGCCGGAGTCGGCGAGCGCACCCGCGAAGGCAACGACCTCTACTGGGAAATGATCGAGTCGGGCGTCATCGCCACCGAACGCGATGACAAGGGCCATCCCAAACTTGACGCGCGCGGCAACCCAGTGCTCACCGAAGGCTCGAAGGTGGCGCTGTGCTACGGCCAGATGAATGAACCTCCCGGTGCCCGTCTGCGCGTCGCCCTCTCCGCCCTAACCATGGCCGAGCACTTCCGCGATGAAGACAACCAGGACGTGTTGCTGTTTGTTGATAACATCTTCCGGTTCTCCCAAGCCGGCTCGGAAGTGTCGGCTCTGTTGGGACGGACGCCCTCCGCGGTCGGCTACCAGCCGACCCTGTCGGAGGAAATGGCCGGCCTGCAGGAGCGCATCACCTCCACTAACAAAGGTTCGATCACCTCGATCCAGGCGGTGTATGTGCCGGCCGACGACTTGACCGACCCCGCGCCCGCCAACACCTTCGCCCACTTGGATGCCACCGTGGTGTTGGAGCGCGCGCTGGCTGAGCAGGCGTTGTTTCCGGCGGTGGATCCGCTGGCATCCACTTCCAAGGCGCTGTCCCCGGCCGTTATCGGCGAGGAACATTACCGGGTCGCCCGCGGCGTCCAACAAGTGCTGCAGCGCTACAAGGACTTGCAGGACATCATCGCCATTCTCGGCATGGACGAGTTGTCCGACGACGACAAAATGAGCGTGTTCCGCGCCCGCAAAATCCAGCGCTTCCTTACCCAGCCGTTCCACGTGGCGGAAGTGTTCACCAACGTTCCCGGCGTGCTGGTATCCATCGAGGAGACGGTTAGAGGCTTCGCCGAAATTCTCGACGGCAAACTCGACGACGTGCCCGAAGGTAATTTCTACATGAAGGGCGGCATCGACTCCGTCGCCCGCAACTGAGGAGTTAGATTTCAAATTTCAAATTTCTGATTTCAAATTTCCCCGTCCATGTCCCTGAACCTTGATATTGTCACGCCGGAGAAAATGGTTTTCTCGGATGCTGTGGAGAACGTCTATCTGCCAGGCGCGGACGGAGAATTGGGCGTGCTGCCCCAGCATGCCGGCTTGGTCACCGGACTCAAACCCGGCGAATTGCGCTACCTCCACCATGGCAAAGTGGTCACTCTAGCCGTGGGTTCCGGTTTCGCGGAAATCACCCAGGACAAGGTCGTCGTGCTCACCGACATGGCGCTGGGCGAAGCCGAGATCGATATCGCTCAAGCCGAGGCCGCCATCCAGCGCGCCCAGGAACAACTTCACGGCGTGGACCACAGCATCGATGCCGAGGAGGTCGCCTTCCTCCAAGGCATCATCGCCAGGTCCACTGTCGCCATCAACTTCAAGCGCAAGAGCCAAGCGTAGAACAAATGCGCGGCAGCGGGTGGCTGCGTGCCTCCGGCCGCCGGCCGTGCGAGCCCTGTGGCGCGGGCACCTTGCCCGCAGCTAAGTTGCACGTGAGGTTAGGTCATTTCCTCGGAGGTCAGGATGTCTGAGACTCAGGATTTTCCGGCCTTCGTCAGGCGCATGGCGACAAAATACAGGCAGCACACCAGCGCCACAGCGGCGATGATCCAGGTGGCCTCATGCTTGACGGCCCCAATCAGAAGATCGAGTTGCACGCCCTGGCCTTGTTTGAGCGCCTGCATTTGCTGCTGGTCGAGTTGGTTGCCGACTTTTTGGCCGAGCGCGGCGAGCACCCAGCACCAGATTGCCGAGCCGACGAGCGTGAGCACGCTGAACTTGGCGAAGCCCATGCTGATGAGGCCGGCGGGGATGGAGATCAAGTGGCGGATGACCGGCAATAATCTGGCGAAAAAGATCCCGCCGCCTTCGTAGCGGTGCATGAAGCGCTCGGCCCGCAACACTTTTGCCGCAGGCATGAAGCAGTACTTGCCGAAGCGCAGCACCACCGGTCGCCCGACTAACAGGGCCGCCCAATACGTGATGGCCGCGCCCAGCCATGAGCCGAAGGTGCCGGCCACAATCACTCCCGTGAGGGTCATGCTGCCACTGCCTTGGGCCGCCAGAATTGCCGCCGGAGGGACCACCAATTCGCTGGGCACCGGGAAAATCGAACTTTCCATCGCCATCAGCAGGACGACCCCGCCATAGCCCCACTCATGCACCCAGTGGAACCACGTTTCTATCAAAGACTGCATCATACGTGCCGCGAAGGATGCGCGGAAATGCGCCGATGGCAAGACCGAAGCGCGGAAGATAGGCTTCCAGCCTGTCGTCTCAAGCGCAGACAGGCGGGACGCGCTGTCTTCCATCACAGGCGAGACGCGCTGTCTTCCATCACAGGCGGGACGCGCTGTCTTCCATCACAGGCGGGACGCCTGTGATGGAAGACAGCGCTAAATTGACAGTATTGAGCGGGCCGCCCGTGCCCCTCTTGCGGGCCTTACTCGCCCTGCGGTTGGTTGGCCTGGCGCAGCGCGGCAAGGCGTTGCAGCAGCGGCGGATGCGAGTAATCCAGCCACACCCGCAAGGCCGCCGGCGTTGGATGCGACAGGTGATCGACGGAAAGTTTTTTGAGGGCCTCGCCGAGGGCGGCGGCGTCGCCAGTGACC
>JBAXCM010000032.1:0-18666 GCA_037141475.1 Verrucomicrobiota bacterium
GGTGTAGCTGTAGCCCACCTGCACCCCGGTGGGGTAGGTCTGGGTTGCCACGCGTCCGCTGGTGCTGTCGTAGGAGACGGCACTGGCAAAGCTGGGGCCACTGGTGATGTCGGTGCGGCTGTTGATGGGACGGCCCAGGCTGTCGTACACCATCGTTTTGGTAACGCCGTTGCTGGTGCTGCTGGCGCACAGCTTGCCTTTGCCCGTGGTGCAGCTGTCATAGGTCCAGGTGCTGGTGTATTCGGGCTCGATGCGCTGGGTCATGCGCCCCAGCACGTCGTAGGCCAGGGTGGTACTGGTAGTGGCGGCGATCTGTTTGGCGTTTTGTTGCTTGACCAGCTGGCCCAGGGCGTCGTAGGCGTAGGTCGATGCTCCGGCATCCGGATCAGTCATGCTGATCTTGCGACCGCGGTAGTCGTAGCCGATGGCGATCTTGTTTTGCAGCGCGTCGCGGGTTTCGATCAGGTTGCCAAAGGCATCAAACTGGTGGGCCAGTTGGGCCCCACTGGCATCGGTCACCAGGATGACTTGGCCGCTGATGTTCTTCTCTTCTATGCGGGTTTGGCCTTTGTCGTTGGTGCTGGTAGTGCTCAGGCCCTGGTAGGTGAAGGACTGCACGCTGGCTTTGGCGATGACGTTGCCAGCGGTGTTGCCTACTGCGATGTTGGTCTGGCTGCCACTGGGGTCGGCGCTGTAGATGGCGGTGGGCCGGCCCAGCACATCGTAGACGGTGGTGCTCAATCCGGTGTTGTTGCTGCCGCTGAGGGTGCTCGACCCGCAGGCAGCCGTCTTTCCCGTGAAGATCGCGCATCACTTTTCGATGAAGAGTGAAAAGGTGCTGCCGGGCGAGGAATTCGTCGGCTTGTGGGGCAGCGGTTATGCCAAGGGCAAGGTGTATTTCGAGATCGAACACCGCGGCAAAATCCTCCAAAAGGGCTGGTCGGATGCCGCCAAAACTCAAGAGGTGCTGCGCTTCCCGGTGACTGAAGCCCATCGCGGCGGCTTCCAGGTGCGTGTGTTGTTTGTCCATGAGAACCGGACCTATAGCGAGTCCGTCACGGTGAATGTGCCATGGAATAAACATGATCTAACACTCAAGTTTGAGTCCATGCGCTCAAAGCTCGAACCGGGTGCCAAGGAAACTTGGTCGGTGATCGTCGAAGGCGCGCAAAAGAATGCCGTCGAGATGTTAGGTGCGATGTACGACGCCTCGCTGGACGCGTTCGCAATGCATTCGTGGACGGAGTCGCTCAGTGGGAGTTTCTATCAGGACGGCGACCATTGCCATCTGGAAAGCGTTGGCGGGCTGGTTTCATTTCAACAGTGGGAGCGCAATTGGAATTCACATACCGGCTACGGTCATCCAAGCTACCGGCATTTCATCAGGGAAGTGTCTAACGATTGGTTCAGGCTGGCCGATGCCAGCATCTGGTTTGAACCCATCCAGGCGCGGTCAAAGGGGGTTGGCAGGGGCTTCGGCGGAGGCAATGGCTTTTCCGGTGGCGATTCCCGTGGCCTTGCCCTCGGCGGTGCCCTTCGCGGTAGCGCAGGCAGTTTTGGCATGGACGCAGCCATGGCTGACAATTCCGAGGCGGCCCCCGCAGCCGCTCCGGCTCCAATGAAGGCGAGGGCGGATCTCTACATGGCTCAGGGGAATTTTAAATTGCCCTTTGATGGCAAAGGTGCCTATCAAGATGCCTGGGCACCTGCCGCCGATCTTTCAAAGATATCAGCGCGCAAAAACCTCCAGGAGACCGCATTTTTCGAACCTCACCTAACGACCGATGGCAAGGGCATTGTGAAAATGACCTTCACCATGCCGGAAGCCCTGACGAAATGGCGGTTCATGGGCTTCGCGCATGATGCCAAACTGCGCTCCGGCTATCTGGAAGGTGAAACCGTTACCGCCAAGGATTTGATGGCGCAACCGAACCCGCCCCGCTTCCTGCGTGAGGGCGACGAGATCGAATTTGCGGTCAAGGTTTCTAACCAAAGTGACAAGCCGCAAACTGGCAAGGCCAAGCTGAGCTTTGCCGATGCCGCCACACTGGAGTCGCGTGATGCGGCGCTGGCCCTGACAAATGCCGAGCAACCGTTTGAGATTGCAGCCAAGGAGTCCAAGACATTGGCGTGGCGCATTAAAGTGCCCGACGGCGCGGGCTTCCTGACCTACAAGGCGGTGGCCGCCACGGCTTCTCTATCCGATGGTGAGGAGGGCATGATCGCAGTGCTCTCGAAGCGTCAGCTCGTCACTGAGTCGATCACCCTGCCGATCCGCAATGCCGGCTCGCGTGAATTTGAAATGAAAAAATTGTTGGAGAGTGGCAAGTCTGAGACCTTGAAGCATGAGGCGCTAACAGTGCAGGTGGTGTCGCAGCCGGCGTGGTACGCGGTGATGGCGCTTCCCTATCTGATGGAATACCCGCACGAATGCGCCGAGCAGACGTTCAACCGCTACTATGCTAACCAATTGGCGCGGCACATTGCGCAGAGTGATCCGAAGATTCACCGGGTGTTTGAGTTGTGGCGCAATGCGCCGAAGACGCTGGAGAGTCCGCTGCTCAAGAACCAGGACCTCAAAAGCCTGATGATCGAGGAAACCCCGTGGCTGCGCGCCGGTAATTCGGAAACCGAAGCCCGCAGAAACGTCGGTGTGTTGTTCGACGATAACCGGCTCGACAGCGAAATGGCTCGCGCCATGCAACGCCTCCAGGATATGCAACTCGATAGCGGCGCTTGGCCGTGGTTCCCCGGCGGCCGCGCCAGCGACTATATCACGCTCTACATCGTCACCGGCACAGGTCGCTTAAGACACCTGGGAGTGAAGATCAACAACGACCTTGCGCTGCGGGCGCTGGATTGGCTCGATGGACAGATCAGGCATACCTACCAAGAGATCAAGCGCAAGGACCGGGGAGACGATCACTTCAGTTCGTTCATCGCGATGTATCTGTATGGCCGCAGTTTCTATCTGGAACAACGGCCGATCGCTGGAGCTAACAAGGAAGCGGTGGACTATTTCCTCAAGCAAGGTGCGAAGTATTGGATGAATAGCCCATGCCTGATGACGCGCTGCCATGCCGCTCTCGGGCTGTGGCGCTTCGGTGACAAGCAAACGCCGCCGGCCATCATCAAGTCGCTTGGTGAGAACGCGCTCAACACCGAGGAACTCGGGATGCACTGGCGCACCAACGAGGGGTATTATTGGAACCAGGCCCCGGTGGAAACCCAGGCGATGATCATCGAGGCGTTCCGCGAAGTCGCCAATGATATGAAGGCTGTGGATGATTGCCAGGTCTGGTTGCTCAAACAAAAGCAAACCCAGGGCTGGAAGACCACCAAGTCCACCGCCGACGCGGTTTATGCGTTGTTGCTAGGCGGCGATGTGAAGCGCCTCGCCTCCGATGCGCTAGTGAAGACAGAACTCGCAGGCGTCGAGATCAAGCCGGAAAACGTCGAGCCCGGCACTGGCTTTTACGAGAAGAAATTCCATGCCATCGAGGTCAAGCCCGCAATGGGAAAAATCAAGCTGACTAAGACGGATGGCGGGGTTTCCTGGGGATCGTTGCACTGGCAGTACTTGGAAGATGTGTCCAAAATCACCCCGCACGATGGTACCCCGCTGGAAGTCAAAAAATCCCTGTTTGTCAAACGCATGACCAAGGCCGGGGCCACCCTCGAAGCCGTCACCGGCGCGCTTAAGCCCGGCGACGAACTCGTCACCCGCATCGAGATTCGTGCGGACCGCGATATGGAATTCATCCACCTCAAAAACCAGAGGGGCAGCGGCGTCGAACCGGTCAATGTGTTATCAAAATACACATGGCAGGACGGCCTCGGCTATTATGAAATGACCAAGGACACGGCCGATCACTTCTTCATCGAGCGCTTGCCGCGCGGCACCCATGTGTTTGAAACCAGCGCCCGGGTGCAACTGCGTGGCGTCTATCCGACGGGCATCGCCGAAATCCAGTGCATGTACGCTCCCGAGTTTAACAGCCACAGCGGCAGCGTGCTGATGAAGGTGGAGTAGCTGGCAGGCCGCGTGGCTGCGCGCCTCCGGGTGCAAAGAAAAATCCTAGCCAAAATTCACGCAGGTGATACCGTGGCGGCACGCTAAACCTAAACACAACCCCATGAATCCAATTCAACAGGAAATCTTGAACCCACAGTCAGCTGAGCGCCGCAAGGGAGTGGACCGCCGCAACTTCTTGAAACTCGCTGGCAGCAGCTCGTTGGCCTTGCTCGCCTCCCGGATGCCGGTGATGGCCGGTCCGTTCGTGCCTGGTGATTTTGAGAAATTGGTGCCCTCGGACAAGAAGCTCAGCCCGGAATGGCTCAAGAGCTTGTTTGATCGGGGCACTCCGCAAGTGTATCGCGGCAAGGATTTGGAGCTTATCGGGATGCCCGTGGGGGGGCTTTGCTCGGGCCAACTCTATCTGGGTGGCGACGGTCGCCTGTGGCACTGGGATATTTTCAATCAGCACGTGGGCACATCGACTAACGGAGATCACTATGCCAAGCCGATGACGCCGACAGCGCCGCTGGAGCAGGGGTTCTCGCTGCGGGTCGGCGAGGTGACCAAGCCCCTCGACAAGACTGGCTTCAAGGACGTGAGTTTCCGGGGTGAGTACCCGCTGGGTATCGTCGATTACCGGGAGCCGGAGTTGCCGGTGGAGGTGAAGCTGGAAGCGTTCTCGCCATTCATCCCGATGAACTTGGATGACTCGAGCCATCCAGCGACGGTGATGCAGTTTACGGTGAAAAACACCGGCTCGAAGGCGCTGGACGTGGAATTGACCGGTCGCATGGAAAACGCCGTCTGCCTCGGCCATCGCAACCTTGCCGGCACACGCCGCAACCGGGTCGTTCGCGGTGCTGGTTTCACCTTCTTGGAATGCTCGGCGGGCACCAACCCAGCACCCGCCGCCGCTGCACCCAGACCCGAGGTTTTGTTTGAGGATTGGCACCAGCCGACCTATCAAGGGTGGGCGGTTGAGGGCAACACCTTCGGCAGCGGGCCTATCCTCAAGAAGGATATTCCTGCCTATCAGGGGGACGTCGGCGGCGATACCGAGCGCGTCGTCAACTCTCATGCCTCCGCCACCGGAGACATCGCCGCCCGCGACAATGCCACTGGCAAGCTGACCAGCCGGCCGTTCAAGATTGAGCGGAAGTTCATCCAATTCTGGATCGGCGGCGGCAATCATGCTGGCAAAACCTGCCTCAATTTGTTGGTGGACGGCAAGGTCGTCCACAGTGCCACAGGGCAGGCCAATAACCTCATGAGCGTGCAGCAATTCGACGTGCAGGCATTGGCTGGCAAACAGGCGACCATCGAGATCGTGGACGCCCAGCAGGGGGCGTGGGGCAACATCGGTGTCGGCCGAATCACTTTCACGGATAAGCCCGCCGTCAGCGGCGCACTGGATAAGTTGCCGGACTTCGGCACGATGGGATTGGCTCTGTTGGGTGAAGCCCCCAGCCACACCAGCGGCGATGCCACCGCCCCGCTGGCCGATAAACTCGTCGGCCAGCTCGGCCGCAGCGTGGCACTGGCACCCGGCAAGTCGGCGGTGTGGACGTTCGTGCTGACATGGCATTTCCCAAATTTGCAAATGCAGAACTTGCCTGGTGGCCGCCACTACGCCACCAAGTTTGCCTCGGCGCTGGCGGTGGCCGAGGGGCTGGCCGCCAATTTTCCCCGGCTCTATCAAGAGACAAAACTCTGGCGCGATACTTGGTATGACTCGACGTTGCCCTACTGGTTCCTCGACCGCACGTTCCTCACTCTATCCACTCTGGCCACTTCCACCTGTTTCCGGTTTGCCAACGGCCGGTTCTATGGCTGGGAGGGCGTCGGCTGCTGCCAAGGCACCTGCACCCACGTCTGGCATTACGCTCATGGACCGGCTCGCTTGTTCCCCCAACTCGAGCGGGATACTCGCGAACGGGTGGATCTGGGGCTCTCGCTCGATGCGGCGAGCGGGGTGAGCGGCTTCCGGGGTGAGTTTGACCGCGGGTTGGCGGTGGACGGCCAGTGCGGCACGCTGCTGCGAATATATCGTGAGCACCAGATGTCGGTGGACGATGGATTCCTGAAACGCAATTGGCCGAATATCAAAAAAATGTTTGACCCGCTGTTCAAGCTGGACGGCAATGACGACGGTTTGTTGGAAGGTGCTCAAATGAACACGCTTGATCAGGCATGGTTTGGTAAGATTGCGTGGCTGAGTTCGCTCTATCTGGCGGCGCTGCGTGCCGGCGAAGCGATGGCGATGGAGGTCGGCGAGGCTGAGTTTGCCGGGCGCTGCCGTGCCATTGTCGCGCAAGGCTCCAAAAACCTCGATGCTCAACTCTTCAACGGCGAGTACTATCATCAAACAGCCGACAAAAATAACGCCAAAACCGTCGGCTCCTTCGATGGCTGCGAAATTGACCAAGTCTTCGGCCAAAGCTGGGCTTGGCAAGTCGGGTTGGGCCGCATCCTGCCGCAAGACCACGTCAAGACCGCCTTGCAATCGCTGTGGCGCTATAACTTTACACCGGATGTCGGCCCGTGGCGCAACGCGAACAAGCCCGGGCGCTGGTATGCGATGGCCGGCGAGGGCGGCCTGATCATGTGCACTTGGCCCAAGGGCGATGCGCAGCGCGTCCAGACCGGCTTTGATTTTTACTTCAACGAGTGCATGAACGGTTTTGAATACCAAGCTGCCGGACACATGCTATGGGAAGGTCTGCCGATGGAGGGCTTGGCGGTCACTCGCGCCATTCACGATCGGTACGATGCGTCGCGGCGCAACCCGTGGAACGAAGTCGAATGCGGCGATCACTATGCCCGGTCGATGGCTGGCTACGGCGTGTTTATCGCCGCAAGTGGTTTTGAATATCACGGTCCCCACGGCCATATCGGGTTCGCCCCGCGCCTCACCCCGGCCGACTTTAAATGCGCCTTCACCAGCGCCGAAGGATGGGGTAGCTTCAGCCAGAAAATCGCCCAAGGCAAGACCACGGCCGTCATCGCCCTGCTGTGGGGGAAACTGCACGTCAATACGGTCGCTCTCGCCGCTACCGGGGCCACTGCGGTGCAGGTTACGCTCAATGGCAAGACGATCGCAGCCAAGTTTGCTGCCGACGGATCCCGGCTTCTGATCACTCTGGCCACCGCTGCAAATCTGTCAGCCAGTGATAAGCTCGAGGTTGCTATCAGCTAACTGGAACGCCACGCCGCGCGCCTATGAGTCACGCTTGCTGAGGGGCCCTCGCTCCCTCAGCGGCGTGTCTGTGATCAGCGAAGGCCAATGCGTTCTGGGCCATGATGAGATGGCACGCCTCGGATCGAGACGTCTGACGCCGCGTGGATCCGGTTCAACCGGTGAAAAACCCAGACAATTCCCCGAGACGGCCTCGGTTTGCATGCGTCTTTCTCTATCACGTTCTTCCACGCCTCTCCACTCATGTCCTCATTCCGCCCCTTTTCGTTGATTGCCGCACTTGCGGCATCGCTCAGCCCCTTGCCGCTTTCGGCCAAAGTCGATCCTCAGGTGGAGGCCGCAGTCAAGGCGGTGTACCCGGCTTTGGTGCGCATTTACGTCGTCTCGGAAGAAGGGGGAGGGGGCCGCATGCAAAAACAACGTGCCAGCGGCTCCGGCACAATTATTCATCCGGATGGCTACATTCTAACCAATCATCATGTGGCCGGGCGTGCCACTCACATTGTGGTAAATCTAGCGGATCGTCAGGAATTGCGTGCGACGCTGGTGGGCACCGATCCACTGGCTGACTTGGCGGTGCTCAAGATCGACAAGAAGGACCTGCGGGACCCGAACATGGTGTTACCGGTGGCGAAATTTGGTGACAGTTCGGCGCTGGCGGTGGGAGACGTGGTGTTGGCGATGGGCAGTCCGGCTGGGTTGTCGCAATCGGTGACGCAGGGGATCGTCGCCAACACGGAGATGATAGCGCCGGGTGGGTCGATGCGCTTGGACGGCGAGGCGGTGGGGGAATTGGTCCGCTGGATCGGACATGACGCGGTGATTTTTGGCGGCAACTCGGGTGGTCCGCTGGTCAATCTGAGTGGCGAAATTGTGGGCGTCAACGAAGTGGGAATCGGCAGCCTCGGCGGGGCAATTCCCTCGAATCTGGCCGGCAAGGTATCGGAAGAGTTGATAGCCAAGGGTTGTGTGAGGCGCAGTTGGATTGGCTTGGGAGTGCAGCCGTTGCTTAAGACGATTCATGCCAACGAAGGGGTGCTGGTCAACGGGGTGATTGCGGATTCTCCGTCGGCGCTTGCAGGATTCAAGGCGGGTGACCTGATATCTCGCTGCAACGGGATAGCCATTGCGGCATCGCGGGCACCGGAGGATATCCCGGTGTTCAACCGCATTTTGCTGGAATCCCCGATCGGTTCGGAAGTGGTGATGGAGGGCACACGCAACGGCACAGCCATGACGTGGAAAGCGACCACGGTGGAACGTGAACCGGCGGAGCCCCGCGAAAAGGAACTTCTCTCATGGGGTATCACCGCCCGCGATCTCACCAAGCTTGCTGCCAGAGAGTTGCTGCGTGGCGATAACCGCGCCGCTGTCGTGCAAAGCCTCCGCCCAGGCGGGGCTGGCGCCTATGCCAAACCGGCAATCACTCCCGGGGACTTGATCCTGGAAGTCGCCGGTCAAGCGATCTCTAACACGGCCGACCTGGTGCGCGTCACTGCCGCCATCACCGAGGGCAAGACCAAGCCCGAGCCGACCTTGGTTGCCTACGAGCACAACGGCCGCAGTTATCTGACGGTGGTGAAGATTGGTCCGGAACCCGAAAATGACAAACCCGGCCTCGCCCGCAAATCTTGGATAGGCACCGACACCCAGGTGATCTCCGCGGACCTCGCCGAAGCCCTTGCCATCCCCGGTGCCAAGGGCGTGCGTGTGACCCAGATCTATCCGGGATCCAATGCCGAGAAATGCGGCCTGAAGGTCGGGGATTTGATCTTGAAGTTAGACGGAACTGTCATAGCTGCCTCGCGTCCTGAGGACTCAGATGTGTTCACCTCCCTGATCCGCCAATACAAAATTGGCACCGAGGTGACGCTCACCGGCCGCCGCGGCAAGGAGGAACTCACCCTTAAGCTGGCCCTCGAAGCGAGCCCGGAAGCGAGTACCGAGTTGGATTCGCACGAGTGCAAGCCGCTAGAGTTTAACTCGCGTGATATCGCCAAATCCGACCGCATCTCTGAAAAACTGCCCGCCGATCTGCAAGGCGTGCTCATCACCGAGGTGAAGGGGTCGGGCTGGGCCGCCCTCGGTGGCTTGGCCAATGGTGACATCGTTATGTCGATCGATGGCAAAACCACCGATTCCATCAAAACATTCAAGAGCCAACTCGAGGAACTTGAAAAATCCAAGCGCAGTCCCTTCGTTCTGTTTGTGAAGCGTGGCATCCACACCCGTTACATCGAACTGGAGCCTTCTTGGTAGGCAATTTCGCAAGTTCACCTAACACACATATCACCACCAACCATACCCACCGTCCCATGAAACTCCGCCCATTGATTCTCGCCGTTCTGGCCGCCGCCCCGCTTGCAAGTGCTTCCACCGGCCCGCTCAAGGAAAAAGCCCTCGCCCTCGCCGCGTCTAACAAGGACTCAGTGGTGCAACTCAGCGCCACCGTTGAAATTGAAATGACCGCCGGGGATCTTCCTACGAAAAAGGAGGAGCGCAAACTTGAAACCAGCGGTTGCATCATCAGCAAGGACGGTCTCATCGTGGTGCCCCTCTCTACCCTGGACCTGGCTGCCGCAGCTGATGGCCGCATGGTCAACACCCAGAAAGGTCCTCTCAAGATTTCCGCCAAGAGCACCACCAAGGAAGTCAAAATCATCATGCCGGATGGCACCGAGACTCCTGCCAAGGTGGCCTTCAAGGACGCCGACCTCGATCTGGCGTTCATCCGTCCGGAAAAGGCGGATGGGGTCACATTCACTCCGGTGGATATTGCCAATTCTGCACCGTTTGCGATGCAGGAAGACGCGATTATTCTCGGGCGTCTAGGCAAGGATTTGAATCGCGAACCGGTCGTCATGACCAGCGAAATCATCTCGATCATCACCAAACCTCGCACGTTTGCCCGTGTTGGCGCGCCTTGTCTTGGCATGCCCATCTTCAATAGCGACGGCAAATTCGTCGGCTTCGGCATCAATCGTTTCAGCGCCAAGGGCGAAGACAGCGACCAAGGGCCTACCTCTGCCAACGTGGTTTTGCCAGCCGCCGATTTGATCGAATCCGCCGCCCAAGCAAAGTAAGCGGGGGCCAATACCCCTCACAACAAGTGGCGCTTTCGGCAGACTTTGGCTTGTCACGCCGGGAGCTGCCACCTAGGTTGTGGGCGTGATTCCAAACGTCCTCGCCGAACGCTACGCCTCGCCTGCCATCCAAGCCATTTGGTCTGCGGAGGGCCGCATCGTCCTCGAACGTGAATTTTGGATCGCCGTGATGAAGGCCCAGCGCGATCTGGGCCTAGATGTGCCGGAGGCGGCCATTGCCGACTACGAGCGGGTGAAACACCAGGTGGATAGCGCCTCGATCATGGCCAGGGAAAAGGTGACCCGTCACGACGTCAAGGCGCGCATCGAGGAATTCAACGATTTGGCAGGTCACGAGCAGGTTCACAAGGGGCTTACCTCGCGGGATCTCACAGAAAATGTTGAGCAGTTGCAGGTTTATCGCTCGTTGCTGGTCCTCCGCGACAAGTCGGTCGCCGCCTTGCGCCGAATGCGCGAACATGCCGAAACCTGGGCCGACTGGGTCATCACCGCCCGCACTCATAACGTCGCAGCGCAACCCACCACCCTCGGAAAACGCGTCGCCATGTTCGGCGAGGAATTGTTGGGCTCGCTCGCCGCACTCGACGGCGTGATCGCAAGCTACGCCGTGCGTGGTTTGAAAGGTGCCGTGGGCACCCAGATGGATCAGTTGTCATTATTTGATGGCGACGCACAGAAGGTCGCCGCCCTCGAACAGCGGGTGGTGGCCCACCTCGGCCTGCCTGCTGTGTGGACAAATGTTGGCCAGGTCTATCCGCGCTCACTGGATTTGCGGGTGGTCGCGGCTCTAACCGAGTTGGCTGCGGCGCCATCGTCGTTTTGTAAGACATTGCGCTTGATGGCTGGTCACGAGACGGCCAGCGAAGGATTTGCACCGGGCCAAACTGGCTCCAGCGCCATGCCACACAAAATGAATTCCCGCTCGTGCGAACGCGTCAATGGCCTGCACGTAATCCTCAAAGGATTCTTGGCCATGGCAGCAGGCCTCGCAGGCGACCAGTGGAACGAAGGCGATGTCTCTTGCTCGGTGGTCCGCCGCGTGATGTTGCCAGACGCGTTTTTTGCCACCGACGGGTTGCTAGAAACCTTCCTCACCATCCTCGATCAAATGGACGCTTGGCCCGCACTCATCGCCGCAGAAGTCCAACATTTTCTGCCATTCCTGATGACTACCACCATCATGATGGAGGCCGTAAAGGCCGGCGTCGGCCGCGAAACCGCCCATCACGCGATCAAGGAGCACGCCCTAGCCACCGTTCACGACCTGCGCCACGGCACTGCCACCCATAACAATCTAATTGATCGGCTGGCGGCGGATTCCCGCCTCGGTCTCTCCCACGCCACGCTGGCCGCTATCGTCACCGGCGGCGAGCACGCAGCCGGTGCCGCCCAGGCGCAAATTGCCGAATTTGCCAGAAATGTTAGAGTTCTTGAGGCGGCCAGTCCAGCCGCCGCCGCCTACGCCCCGGGGGCGATCCTATGAAAAGCCAATTTCCGGCGATGACCATGGACGATACGTGGCCGTTTGACCGGATCCGTGAATTCTATCTCTATCAGGAGCCGGCGCTGCTGGCGGCTATCAAGCGCGGCGACCGCCGCGAGGCTCGGCGGATCATCAATCACTTGTTAGTCCATATCTATAGTGCTGGAGAGGAGCGTAATGAGTTGCTCAAGGGCCTGTTGCTGGAGTTGGTGGTGATGATCTCGCGTGCCGCTGTGGAGGGAGGCGCATCTCAAACTGAGTTGCTAGGCATGCGTTTTTCGCATCTAGCGGAATTGGCCGAACTTGACGACGATGAGGCGCTTGCGGCATGGTTGCGCGGTACATTGGAACGGCTTTTCACGGCGATGGAGCGGCAGCAGAGTTTTGACGTGCCGGTATTGGTTAGCTCATCGTTGCAATTTCTCCGCCAACACATGGCGTGTGAGCTGACCCGCAGTGAGTTGGCCCGGCACGTCGGAATTTCGCCCGGTCATCTTTCGGAATTGCTCAAGGAGCGCACGGGTCGCTCGTTCGTCGAGTTGTTGCGGGAGGTTCGGGTGCAGGCGGCCTGCGGTTTGTTGCTGGAGACGAGCAAGTCACTGGCGGAGATTGCGGCGGAGTGTGGGTTTTGCGATCAGAGTTATTTAACCCACGTATTTAAATCGCTGCGAGGCATGACGCCGAAGCAATATCGTGAGAGTTCGCGCCCGGCGGAGTTAACACACCCGCCATTGGGTAAACCAACACATGAGTCAATTTTATGAATACGCCCTCTCCCATAGCTTTGCTTATTTGTGATGTCTTTGAGCAGGAACTAGCCCTGGTAACCCCGGGTGCCACTCATATTATCGAACAGCGGGTGTTTGAGATTGCCCTGCACGACCGCCCTGATGTGATGCGGGGCATCCTGCAACAGGCAGTGAGTGAACTCGATGCGCGAGATGACATTGCCGCCATTGTGTTAGTCTATGGCTTGTGTGGTTTGGGCACTGTGGGATTGCATGCGATGCGCCACCCGTTGGTTATTCCTCGGGCGCACGATTGCCGGGCTGTATTTTTGGGTAGCAAGGAGGAATTTGCACGGCGGCAAGATGCCTGCCCAGGATGTTATTATTACACCCCGGGCTGGAATTTGGCGAGGCGTGTGCCGGGTCCCGACCGTGTGGAGTTTCTCAAGGAGAGTTTGTCAGAGCGTTTTGAGCCGGAGGATGTCGAGTTTCTCATCGAGAGCGAACAGGATATGTGGCGCAGCTATGATACTGCGGCTTTCATCGATTTGGGCACCGCCAGTGCCGCAACCGAGGTGGATTATACCCGCGCTTGCGCCAAACAGCTCGGCTGGAACTTTGAGCACATCCAGGGCGATCCCGCGTTGTTGCACGACTTGATCTGGGGCCCTTGGGATGACTCCCGCTATCAAATTGTGCCGCCCGGCCAACAACTCGGCCACTCGCCTGATGGCGCGATCATGCGCTCCGAGACTATCAAAATCAAGTCATGAGCCACGCAGAGTTGATTGTATGCGAAGGAGGAACTGAGGCCAAACGCCATGGTTTGGAGATACCCTCCGAATTGAGCGGTAGCAGTTTGGCTGACTTGTTAGCGCTGCATAATTTTCCGCTCAACACGCGCTGCGGCCAGCGTGGTTGGTGCCGGGGTTGCATGGTGGCATTGCTCGAAGGAGAATTATTGGATGGGACGGGTGCCACTGTGACGGCTGGTGGATTGCTTCGCTCGTGCCAAGTGCATGTGCCGCGAGGCGGCCGCGTGGTGGTGGAAGTTCCCGAGCGGGCCCA
The DNA here is from genome assembly GCA_037141475.1 of Verrucomicrobiota bacterium. Taxonomy (GTDB): domain Bacteria; phylum Verrucomicrobiota; class Verrucomicrobiia; order Verrucomicrobiales; family Akkermansiaceae; genus Luteolibacter. The sequence continues at coordinate 13,598 of JBAXCM010000032.1, forward strand.
CATTGGTGCGGCTCCTCAGGTGGGCGAGACGTTCCTCATTGACGTGCCCTTCGGCCTTGCTCCGCTGTTTGCGCCAAAGGACGGGCGGGACACCGGTTTCGCCGTGGACATCGGCACCACCACCGTGGTTGTTTTGTTAGTTGATCTGGCAAGCGGGGTGATTCTGTCGCGGGCCGGTGGATTCAACGCGCAGATTCGTTTTGGTGATAACGTGCTGACGCGCATCGGTGCGGGTTCGTCGCCGACGGTGCGGCTGGCGATGCGCCGGGCGTTGGTGGAGGAGACGCTAGGGCCGCTGATGCACAAGGCGTGCGAGCGAGCCGGTCGCGAGCCATCGCGCTTGGCCGGTGGTGTGTTGGCAGGCAATACAACCATGTTGCATATCTTGGCCGACGAGGACCCCACGTCGTTAGGTGTCGCTCCATTCACTGCGCGCTTTCTCGAGGGCCGCCTGTTGGACGCGGCCGACATCGGGCTCGCCGAGTGCGGCTTTGATCTTGCCATGCCCCTGCAATTGCTGCCGGGCCTGGCCGCCTACGTTGGGGCTGATATCACAGCCGGGGTGCATGCCACTGGCATGACTTATGACGCAACGCCAAGTTTGTTAGTTGATATGGGCACCAATGGTGAGGTGGTGTTATGTGTTGATGGCCGCCTTGTGGGTTGTGCCACTGCCGCGGGTCCGGCATTTGAAGGCTCCGGCCTGTCGTCGGGCACCCGTGCCCAGAATGGTGCGATCGAAACGGTGCGTTTGGGGATGGCGCCTTTTGCCGTGGAAATCGGGGCGATTGGCGGCCAACCGGCCGCAGCCAATGCCGGGATTTGTGGGTCGGCCTACGTGGATTTTTTGGCCAGCGGGCGAGCCTGTGGTTTGCTTCAAGCGAACGGCCGATTTGATCGAAATCGGTGGTTGGAGATTCCGGATGAGTACCGCGTTGAGACTGCTGACGGCTTGGCATTCCGCTTGGCGGGCGATCCTGGCGGTGACGGCCCGCGTATCAGTGAGATCGATATCGCTCATTTGCTGCAGGCCAAGGCGGCCATCGGCGCGGGCATCGACACCTTGCTGGACGTCACCGGAATTTCGGCACGGGATATTGGCCATGTCTATCTGGCCGGGGGCTTTGGCATGCACATTGACGTTGCCAACGCCATCGGCATGGGCCTGCTTCCGGGGTTTTGCACGGAGCAGGTCAAGGTGGTGGGCAACACGTCGCTGGCCGGGGCGTTGCTGGCGCTGTTAGATCGTGGTGCTCTGGAGGCCATGGAATCGCTGCGTGGCCGGATCGAGGTGATCGAGCTGAATCTTGAGGAAACTTTTGAGGACCGGTATATCGATCATCTGAGTCTTCCTGAGAGTTGGTTTCCTGTTAGAGAAATTGTCTGCTGAGTTCTGAGAGTGGCGGCGGAGACGCAGCAGTTGCGTTCGGCCTTCCTGTGGCGCTAACACGCGCCACAATTTTCAGCGAACGACTCTGGCACCGCCTCCGGCAATGATTTTTTCGACTTCCTTGCGGGTGGCCATCGATGTATCGCCGGGGGTTGTGGAGGCGAGAGCGCCGTGGGCTGCTCCATAATCAACGGCTTTCTGCGCATCGTTGAACTCCATGAATCCGAATTGCAAACCGCTGGCAAAACTATCGCCACCTCCCACCCGGTCCAAGATTTCCAATTCCGGATAAGCCCGGCTTTCGTAAAAACCGCCATCATGCCAGAGGATCGCCGCCCAGTCGTTGCTTGTCGCGCTGATCACGCGCCGCAACGTGGTGGCCGCCACCTTGAAGTTGGGAAAGTCGCCAAGTGCCGTCTCGATCATCGCCTTGAATGCGGCGGTATCGATGGTGCTCAATGTGGGATCGCTGCCGGTAACCTCAAAGCCCAGTGAGGCGGTGAAGTCCTCCTCGTTGCCAATCATCACATCCACAAATTTGGCGATTTCGCGGTTGACCTCCCGCGCCTTTGTTAGGCCGCCGATGGTCTTCCACAAGGACGGTCGGTAGTTGAGGTCGTAGGACACGATGGTGCCGTGTCGGTTGGCGGCTTTGACGGCTTCGAGGGTGAGTTCGGCGGTGGATGGGGAGAGGGCGGCGAAGATGCCGCCGGTATGGAACCAGCGCGCGCCGAGTTGGCCGAAGAGGTGGTCCCAATCGATATCGCCGGGCTTGAGTTGGGAGGCGGCGGTGTTGCCGCGGTCCGGGTTGCCGACGGCACCGCGGATGCCGAACCCGCGTTCGGTGAAATTCAGGCCGTTGCGCACGCTGCGGCCGATCCCATCGTCATCGCGCCACTGAATCAACTCCGTGCCCACCCCTCCCTGCATGATGAAGTCTTCGATCAAATGGCCGATCTCATTGTCCACCAACGCCGTACACACCGCCGTCTTGTATCCGAAACACTTTCGCAAACCTCGCGACGTGTTGTATTCCCCGCCTCCCTCCCACGCAGTAAAGTGCCGGGCCGTGCGAATCCGTCCCTCGCCCGGATCCAAACGCAACATGATCTCGCCTAGCGAAATTTGATCAAATGTGCAGGCGTGTCGTTTTTTGAGAGGAAGGGCCATGACGATCAGTGCCGGGTAGATTGGGCTGTGAAGGTAGCGACTCAGGTGCCCGCAGCGGGCTTGGCTCCCGATTTGTCATCCCCAGCAGGGGGCTTTTCCCGGGCAAAAATCGGTGCAGGGGGCCTCGGTTCGATCCCGAACGAGCGAATCCACGCCTCGTTTTCCGCCGCCTTCGCGGAAGCCGCACGCAGCAATGTGGCTTGACCGGTTTGCTTGGCTCGCTCTGCCGTGCCCACCTCTTCCTTGAGGCGATTGAGGTAAAAGGTGCGGAGCTTGTCCACTTCGGACAAAAACGTGCTGTCGATTTGGCTTTGTTTGGCGGCTCTTCCGGCAATAATTTTGGCCATTTGAGGGGAGACCGTGATTCCGTTAGCCTGAGGGTTGCCAACCGGGACCCGTGAATTTCTAACGACGGTCTTAAATTTGGCGACGGGCAATTGCCACGTCTCCTGATCTCCTTTTGACAGGCCGTTGAGCCATTGGTCGAGCTCCCATGTGTAGGAGCTGATGTTGGCGGCAAGTTGCTCCGCGCGTTTTTTATCAGCCGCCATGATGAGATCCTTGGCCTTTGTGTTCAGGGTGGCGAGCACCGGTGAATCCGCTGGTGGGGTATTGCTTGGGGTACTGCCCGAGGTCACCGGCCGGGTTGGCGTCTCTTTGCTCGGAGTCGTTACCTTTTCCGGCACGACGGGAGGTTTCTTAGGAAGCGTCGGGTTGTCCGGCGGCCTGACAGACCCGCCGGTGGCGGGCCGGCTTGGCTTGCCGCCTGCCTCTTGAAGGTGCTTAAAATCCTCCACCGTTTGGGCGTTTTTCTCGGCGATTTTGATCATTTCCTTGTCATGATCCATGCGGACCTTCCAAAAGTAGGCCGAGAGACCTATGAGCCCCGCGAGAAATAAAAACTGAAGCGCTGTGGAGCCAGCCCCGCCTTGGCGTCGAGGCAGCACCTGAGTGGCGACGTTGGTCATCGGCTTGGCCCGGCCGGCCTGCTGGGGGCTTCCGCTCGAGGCTCCCTTGGCTGGCGAAGTGGCTGCTGCTAGGGGCACGGCTGCTTGGCTCAAGCCCTTGGCAGGCATGGGCCCCATGCCTCTGCGCATGGCCGGGGAATCTTTGGCGGCGAGCCATTCGGTAAGGGCGGCGCTGAAGGCCGCCGCGCTTTGAAAGCGGCTGGCCGGATTCAAATGGGTGGCATGGCGCCAGATGTCATCCATGCGGTGGTTACAACCGCAAATCGTCGAGGGGGCAGCCGCGCCGGGTTCCTGGCGCTGGCCGGTCAGCAGTTCGTAGAGGATCACGCCGACAGCGAAAAGGTCCGATCGATGGTCCGCCACCAGCGGGTTGGCCAGCACCTCCGGTGCGGTGTAACCCGGCGTGCCCATCACCAATCCGGAACCCTCGCTACCCGCTAGCCGGGCCAACCCAAAATCCCCGATCTTTGGCTCGGCCTTGGGGGTGAGCAAAATGTTTGCGGGCTTGATATCACTGTGAATGATCCCGTTTTCGTGGGCGTGGCTGAGCCCGGCACAAATCCCCTGAATCAATTGCACGGCCTGCACGGGATCGACCATTTTTCCATAGGATGAATGGTAGAGCGACTTGCCGGGCACATACTCCATCACAATGAAGAGCATGTCCTCGATGGCCCCTGTGTCATAGACGCCGATGAGGTTGGGATGATTGAGCCGGGCCATGGCGCGGGCTTCCGTCTCAAACGATCGTCGGAACAACGGGTCGAGGCCAACCTCGGGGGGCAGAACCTTGATCGCCACATCCCGACCCAACGAACGCTGCTTGGCTTTGTAAACCGCCCCCATCCCACCTTTGGCAATCAGGCACTCAAAGTCGAATCCTGGCAGCAATCGGCTGAGAACTTCGATGGCGGGGGCGTTGAAGGTGGGTTGTGACATGCCTGAGCGCTTGGCTGGGCGGAACGTAGCATTCCACATTTCGACCGCGAAGCAAATTTCTGTGAGTATTTTGCAAAAATCCAAGGGGGGGGGCGGCGATTGAATTTCCGGTTCCACAGGCGTCACGAGTGATGAAGCGGATATTTTTACCACAATTTGCCAGAATGCGGTGGTTTCTCGATACGATTCCGCCTAGCATGGCAGGCATGCCCGCCAACCATGTCGCCTATGTCTGATCCGACTGTCATCATTCTGCAGGCTTGTTTTTTTGGAGCGCTGGGGATTTTTGCCCTGTGCGCTTCGCTGAGGGCGGTAGCCGCCGCTTTTTGCCCGGCCACCAAGCCGCCCATGACTGCCAATGTGGCACCCTCTGACCGGAAAATAGGCATATTGCCTGTGAGGGAAGACAGCGCTTCCAGCCTGTCTGCGCATGAAACGACAGGCTGGAAGCCCGTCGTGCATGACAGGCAGGATGCCGATCCTCCTGCTAAATTGACAGTATTGACCGGGCCGCCGCCCATCCCTTCGCGCCGCGTGCCGGTTTGGCCTTACGTGCATATCGACCTGCTCTGGATGGGCTTTATTTTTCTGACGTTCTACAG
>JBAXCM010000033.1:0-18189 GCA_037141475.1 Verrucomicrobiota bacterium
CGGGCAGCCGTGCTTGGCTAGAAAAATCGCTTCGGGCCAGCCGTGCGGCACATCATGACATGGGGACAGACAAATAGGCATATTTATGACATGGGGACAGACAAATAGGCATGGACAAATAGGCATGGTCAAAATCCTATGACGCGACAGGCGGCGTGTACAGCTGCCATCAGCGCCGCTGTGCGCCGGTCCAGCGCCAGATGGCTGGGTGTCTCAAAGGTGAATGACAGCGGGCAGCCGTGCTTGGCTAGAAAAATCGCTTCGGGCCAGCCGTGCGGCACATCAGCCTCGGCCGCATGATAGACCCAGCCCTCGGCACGCGCCTGATGACCGTCGATTTCGGGGCCGGGTTCCGGGTTGCACCACGGGCGAACCGCCGCGATGATGGCGAGTGCCCGCTGCGGATCATCGCTGCCCAAGTTGATTTCGTAGAAGTAAAATCCCGTGGCCTCCCAATCTTCGTGAAGCGAAAGAAACAAGTCGGGTGCCGGCTGCGATTCAAGCCACGCAGCATGGGCCCGCACTTCCGGTGTCCGGCGTTTCCAATAGTCACGGTTGAGATCGCGGCCCGTGCGATTGCCCCTGCTGCCCGCTGTTAGGCCGTCCGGATTGAGCGCGGGGCATAGCAGCCAGTGACAGCCCAAACCGAAAAACCCCGCTTTCAGCAACTCAAGCAGCGCCAGCGGCCCGGCTGGCTCGTCGCCATGCATCCCGGCTGATAGATAGACCCGCGGGCCATCGGCCGCTCGTTCCCATGCCATTAGGGGACCGCCTGCCAATACCACCAACTCCCGGCCAATAAAACCGCATGCTTCCGCTTCCCGCGAAAACTCTACTAAAAAACCCGGCCAATCCGTCAGCGCATCCATGCGGAGCGAGGATGACGAATTTCCCGCCCCCGGCAATCCCAGAGGAACAGATAAATCGTTGCATTCAAGGGCCGGTGGCCATGAGCCGGCCAAAGAGCTTGCCGTCAGGGCCAGAAAGGGGAATCCCGGCAAGCACGTGGTTATGAAGGGCGTCAGCCTCGGTGACCCTAAACAGGACGCCGTTGATCGTTTGAGTGGTACCTGGGACGGCTGGCAGGTCCGGAACAGCGGCGGAATGCCATGTGTCAACCCGCCCGAGATCCAAGCTGTACTGCACGTCCAAGCTGGCGGATTTGCCCATCCCGGCTGGTTTCAAGCAGACGAACTCCAAAGTATATGTGCCACCAAGATTGCCGGGTTTTGGCAGCAAACCGCTGCTGTTGACCGATTTATTTGCCGCCCCCAGCAACCAAGCCAAGCCATTGGCGATGCCGTCGTGGTTCTCGTCGAGATTGAAATCACCCAGCGTGCCGGACCAATTCGCGTAAGCGTTGGCACCGCCTGAAGTGTACACAAGTTCGAGAATCCGTCCATCAATCGAATTCTGCCGCACCGCCCATGCCCCGGTGCCAGGACCGCCTGTGACGCTCGGGGCTGTGAAGCCGGTGATGCCACCGGATGCAGTTAGAAACTGGAATATATGGTTTTCTTCAGTGAACGAGCTATCGGCATTCACGCTAACTGACCAGACGGCGGGTAGGGTGAGCGAGGCGACTGTGATGTTAGAGCAAGCGCCACCAACCCAGTTGGTGATGTTAGCAAGCAGCCTGCCGTCGGACTCGAGGTCAACCGCACCGGCAATGCTGCCGGTGCCGCCCAATGTTGCACCAGACCTAACTGTCACGTTTCCGCTGCCCGTAGCGGACCCGGTGGTATTGTTGAGTACCAAGGTGCCCTGGTTCACTGACGTGGCACCGGTATAGGTGTTGTCCGCCGTTAGAGTTAAGATGCCAGCACCGATCTTGGTCAGGCCGCCGGTGAAGGCGTTGTCGGCCAGATTGATGCCCGAGGAAACTGCCGATGAGACGCCCTGATATCTCAACTGAACTGTAGGCGCAGAGGTGTAGCCCAAACCTGGATTGGTGACCTTGATCGCACTGACCTGGCTGGTGCTGTTGAGCACTGCAATAGCCGTCGCGCCACTGCCACCTCCGCCGGAGATATACACTTCAGGCGGCACGGGAAACGCCCCAACCGCACCGAGTGGCGTCGTGACGGTGATGGACGCCAATCCCTGCTGTGCTGAGTTGGGCGTGAGCATGGCTTGGTTGATCGTGACCGCCTGGCCGCCATCATCTATGGTGGCACCTTCATAGATGTAGAGACTGCCGACGCTGCCCAGATTGATGAAATCAGCTTGGGCGCCCGTGTTGTTTGATGCAAGCGTGCCGCCGTGAAAGTTGAGGTTGGCGGTGCCTCGGTAGGTGGCGGCGCCGTTGCTGATCTGCCTCGCCGCGAGCACGCCGCCACTCAGGTTGTATGTGCCGGTGAGCTGGTCGCTTGCCGCAGTCTTGCTCAAGGCCATCCCAACCGTGCCATTGACGGTCACCAGCCCACCTGACTGATAAACCTGGCCGGAGCCGTACTTCGGATGGGTCAAGTTGAACTCAGGCAGGCTGTTGGCAATAGTCATCTCACCAGTTGTTAGACTGGCAGCATCATTCACTTCGAGGACCGAGCCGCTGCCGGGTCCGCCCTCGGCGTAGCCACTGGTATCGAAGACGATCACCCCGGCGTTGAAGGTGGCCTTGGCGTTGTTTCTCAAGGCAACATAGTTATCGCGGATATTGGCACTTCCCATGCGAAGTGTGCTGGTGCCGCCGTTCACGCTGGCGGTGTCCTGAATGATCAGACTGCCCGAGCCTTGGTTGAAGCCGATCGACCAGTCGCTGGTTAGATTCACGGTGCTGGCACCGGCGATTACCGCCGTGGCAACTTGGCCGTCATGCGCCTGACTGACAGACGGGACCGTCAACGCGGCATCGGTGACAACCAGTGATGATTTGCCAGTCAGGTCGAGAGGTCCACCTCCGGATGATGTCATATCCCCACCGGGCCCAATGAACAGTGAGCCGCCAGTGACACTGAGCTTGGAGACCGTCGAGCCCGCCGCAGTTAGGACCAGTGTGCCCGCCCCAGCCTTGGTTAGGTTTGCGGTACTGGTGAGGGTGCCGCCGACCGTTAGCGTCTTGGCGCTGGCGGTGATCTGGCGATTGCCGGTGAGGGCGACTGCACCGCTACCGAGGTTAAGGTCCTGAGTGCCGGTGAAGGTGAAATCTCCATTCCAGTTTTGGCTGTTGCTGCCAGACAGCGTGACGGCACCGGCGCTGGCATTGTTGATCGTGCCACCGCTGAGGGTGAGAGAACCGGTACCCAGAGCATCGGGGTTGTTGAGGTTCAACTTGCCGGTCCCGGCACTGAGCACGGTGCCGCCACTGCCCAGAGTACCTGTGTCATTGATGTTCAAGGTGCCTGCACTTATCACGGTGCCACCGTCAAGGGCGTTAGGAACAGAAAGGCTTAGAGCCCCGGCTCCTGCTTTGGTTAGCTTGCCGGCACCACCGATGGTTCCACTAACGGCGAGGTTGTGCCCGAGCGTCCACGTCTGATCAACGTCCAGGGTGACGGCTGCGGCGATGGAGTGGCTGTCCTGATTTCCAGCCACGGTGATGCCCCCGGCGGCGAGTTCGAGCAGGTCGCCGCTGAGGTTTACGATGGTGCCGTTCGTCTCAATGTTGAGGGAATAGGCATAAATGGTACCGCTCAGGGTGAGTGAATTGGCTCCTCCGTTAGAGAAATGAGCTTGCCAGCCTTGTTGCCAAGGCATCAGCGAGGCGTTGCCCGCAGCGTTGGGGTTCCAAAGCGCGGTACTCCCGGCATCCCAAGAGCCGGTGCCGGGCTGCAGGCCCGCCGCCGGGTCGGTATCCCAATAAAGATCCGCGACGGAAAACGACGCATCGATGGTGTGATTGGTGATGACGAACGGAAACGTGTAGGAAGTCACGGAACCCAGATGAGTTGTTCCATCAATAATCACATCCTGGACTTTGAAACCGAAATCGGGAGTGATGCTGTAGAGCTTATCGGAACGAGCCGGGACGGAGGTCCCGCCAAGATCACTGATGGTGCCGCCGGTTCCCTCCACCGATGCGGTGATCGTTTGATTAGATAAGCTAACGAAGGTCGCCGAAATCGAGTGCGCGCTGGTCACGCTGCTGAAGCTATAGGAACTTACCGCGCCCAAATCGTTGCTGCCATCCACGACCACGTCGCCAACGACAAAGCCCGGAGCTGGCGTGATGGTGAAAACTTGGGTTGCGTGGTCATTGACCGGGACGGCGGGTCCGGCAGGCACGATCGAGCCGTTAGCCCCAGTGCTAACGGTGATTGTCCAGGTCGTCACTTGCGGGTGTAGCCGCACCTGTTTGAGACTGTTGTCAACGACGACTGTATAACTTTGCCCAGGGGTGGCTCCAAGATACGTCGGTGTTGCGTTGAACGCAGGGGCGGACGCATCGGTCCAAGTCATGAGCACATAATCATTGGAAACGTCCAGACTGGCGGCATCAATGTTGACGGTGATGGCACTACCAGGGGTTGCAAGCCCGGTGAGGGCAAGTTTATCGTTAGATCCATTGATGGAATCATTAGAAAGTTCAAACGTGCAGGTTGCGCCGGAATTGAGTGTCAGGGTGTTGTTGATGGTGAGGGTGCCGACGGCAGAACCTGCCGGGTTGATGTTGCCCCCGGAGTTAACCGTCACCGGGCCGCTGATGCTGCCGCTGCCTCCCAACACCCCGCCATTGACCGTCACCGCGCCGCTGCCGGTGGCGGAGCCCGTCGTATTGTTGGCTAGCAAAACACCGTTAGTGATTGTGGTGCCGCCGCTGTAGGTGCTGGCACCGGTGAGAGCTTGGGTGCCGGAACCGGTCAGGCTGAGGGCGAGTGTGCGCAATGCTCCGGCAACGCCGGTGGAACTGCCATCCATGATGGCACCGGCGAAGCTGAACGGGCCTTTGGAGTTGTCGAAATTGACGGTGAGCGTGCTGGTGCCGGCGGTTGCACTGACGGTGCCGATCTTGGAGCTGTTTGTACCGCCGGACAATCCGCCGACGGTTTGGTTGAAAGTGCTCAGGTCCAATGCCGCCTGATACAGATAGAGGCGTCCGGCGCTGGTGCCGGTTCCGAGAGCATCGGTCTTGAAACACCGGAACATCGCCGAGGCCCAGGCACTATTGGCGGCCCTCAGGTCGGTGCCCCCGGAATAGGTGTTTGCCAGACCGCCGCTGCTGCCAAGGTTGAAAACATGCCCTCCGCCATTCAGATTGACAGCCGTTGCGGTGTCCGGGCCTTCGGGTGGGACGATGGCGTAATTGACCGCGAGGCGGCCGGTGCCGCTGATGACACCGCCGAGTTTCTGTACTCGGTTTTGCACGCGGCCCCAGGTTGTCACCAAGTCCGAGTTGAGGACCAAGTCACTGTTGAGCTGAAGAGCCAGAGAGTCCGCCGCATTGCGGGTCATGAGGAGCGATGCCAGACCGGTGCCGGAGGGATTGTTAGTAGCGTCGAATGTGTTATCAAATGTGATGGAGCTGCCTAACAACGAGATATTGAAGCCGCCACTGGTTATCAGCCGCAAGCGACCGAGCGTCTGCGGGGCGGTCAGGGTCACGTTGACGGAGGCGCCACCCGACAACTGAGCGATATCGCCAGCCGTGGAACCCGGGACCCCGGGGCTCCAAGCCAAGGAACTCCAATTGGTCGCCGTGGTGAACATTGCACTTGAGGTGGTTGCGGCGGCAAGCCGTGGCGAGGCCAATGCCAGCGAGGCTAATAATGCGCCACCGAGTCTCGATTTCAAGTGTCGGAGGCGGGAGGGTTGGCTAGGATATACTTGATAAGTTTTCATAAGGATACTTTTCAAAAAATGCGCTAACGGAATGTTTTGGATAATTTTGTTAGATGACTGGGATCATGAGCATCGATGACTCGTCGGCGCTCGTTCAGGACTTCGAATCAAGATTTCTTTACCGGGAAAGCAATCGGGAGGGTGTTGCTGGTTGAGTGAATCAGGGAATCCAAATCGGTGAGAGATAGGCTTCAGCATGGCGATGCCGACAACCATCTTGATGACCAAACTAGGATGCAGTCGCGCAACGGCAACCGCTCGATTGCAACAATTTCGACACCCAAACCGGCGCTTGCCCGATGTGGGCTGGAACGATAGGCTGCCTGCAAGGACCGTCTCATGGCGCTGCGGTCTGGAAGTTTCCCCTTCATGAAAATCCCCTGCCCCAATCCATCCTGCTGCCAGCATTTGAGCGGCCCCAAGTCCCTGATGGGACGCCGGTTCTCGTGCCCCACCTGCGGACACTCATTCATTTGGACCGACTGCTTCCACGCCGGAGACGCCTTTGTGATCTACGACCTTGAAACCACAGGTCTCTATCCGGAATCCGACGAATTCATCCAAATCGCCGCAGTCCGAATGAGGGCGGGCTGCCTGTGCCCGGCGGACTCCTTCTTCAGCTTTGCCCGGCCGCGCCAACGCATCCCGTCATTTATCACCAGTTACACAGGCATCACCAACGACGATGTGCGGGATGCTCCGAGGCCGGAGGACGTCCTCTGCGGCTTTGCCAAATGGGCTGGCGACTCCACTCTCATCGCCCACAACGGAAAGCGCTTTGACGGCAAATTTCTATCTGCCACCTGCCTTCGCCATCACCTGCCGACCCGCGAGGCGCAGTGCATCGACTCGATACATATCTCAAAGATGCTTTTTGGAAGCACCCGTGGCACCGGGCACTCTCTCGACCACGTGAAATCACGCCTGGGCTTGCGGGACACCGACCTGCGCCGACACGATGCCCGTGGCGACGTGGATTTGCTAGGGAGGGCTGTTGAGGAGATGGCTCGCCGACTCACTCTCGATGCCTCATTGAATGGAGTGCCAAGACATGCCACGCTGCTACCCAACCTCTGAGCAAAAGCATTAGAACTCAGCACGGGTACCTCTATCGTCACAGACCTCCGGTTGCAGCTTGGTGGATGGCGCGGCGCTGTTGCAGAAACAGGTCGATGCCATCCACCAGGGCCAGCCAACTGGCCTCGATGATATTGTCGGACACGCCGACCGTGCCCCAGTCGTGGGAGCCATCCGTGCTAACCATGAGGACGCGCGTTTTGGCGGCGGTTGCATCGTGGCCGTCGATGATGCGCACCTTGTAATCGACCAGTGAGACGGCGTCGATTTCGGGGTAGAACGGCCGCAATGCCTTGCGCAGTGCGAGATCCAGCGAGTTGAGCACGCCGCGGCCCTCGGCGACGGTGAGGGTTCGCTCGCCGCTGACGGAGAGTTTGACGGTGGCCTCACACACCGGCGTGTGACCGTCACCATATTGACGGAAGCTGGTGTGGTACTCGTGCAGTTCGTAGGGTTTGATGTAAGTGCCCAACACCCGTCGAATGAGCAATTCCAGCGAACCATCGGCCGCCTCGAATGAATAGCCATCGTTTTCGAGTTGTTTAACGCGGCGAAGCACTTCGACGGCTTCTGGCGAGCCTTTTTCGAGAGGGATGCCAAGAGCCACGGCCTTAACAAGGATGTTTGCCTGGCCGCTGAGCTCAGACACCAGAATGTTTTGAAAATTGCCGACGCTGGCAGGCGGAATGTGTTCGTAGCTGCGGGCGAGCTTTTGCACGGCATTGACGTGCATGCCGCCCTTGTGGGCAAAGGCGGTGCTGCCGACAAAGGCGGCGCGGGCGAAATGAGCGTTGTTAGATACTTCATCCACAAAGTACGAGAGATCTCGTAATTTTTCCAAGCAGGGCACCACGTTGAGGCCGAGCTTGAGTTGGAGGAGTGGGATCACGGACGTCAGATTGCAATTTCCGGTGCGTTCGCCATAACCATTGATGGTGCCCTGAACCTGGCTGGCACCCGCGCGGATGGCAGCAATGGCATTGGCCACGCCAAGTTCGCAATCATTGTGAGTGTGGATGCCGAACGCCACCCCGGGCAGGCGGGCTTTGACGGCCAGGCAGATTTGCAAAATTTCGCTAGGTAGTGAACCGCCATTGGTATCGCAGAGGACGAGGCAGGCGGCCCCCCCCTCGGCGGCAGCTTCCAAGGTGCCCAGAGCATGCTCGGGAGAGTCCTTGTAGCCGTCGAAAAAGTGTTCAGCGTCGTAGATCACTTCCCGGCCATGGTGTGCGAGATGGGCCACGGTATCACGGATCATTGCGCGGTTTTCCTCGATGCTGGTGCGGAGGACTTCGGTGACTTGGAGTTCCCAGCTTTTGCCGAAAATCGTCACGACCGGCGTCTCAGCCTCCATCAACAGGCGCACCTGCGGGTCATCTTCCACCCGGCTGTCAGCGCGCCGGGTGGACCCAAAAGCTGCCAACCTTGCGTGTTTGAGCGGCAATTTTTTAGCTTCTCGGAAAAACTCAATATCCTTGGGGTTAGAGCCCGGCCAGCCGCCTTCAATGAAATCCACACCGAAGTCATCCAAGCGCTGGGCGATACGCAACTTGTCCAAGCCCGACAATTGAAAGCCCTCGCCCTGAGTGCCATCACGCAGGGTCGTATCGTAAATGCATACCGGTTTACTGTTCATTCTATCGTCGCGCAGTGTTGGATTTTGCGGACCCCGCTGCAAGGGGATTTTCCGGCGGTGGGATTGAGCATTGTCGGCTGTCAGGCAGCAGGGTGGGCCTCAGGCCTGATCGATAATTTTCTCAGTTTTGGCGTCGATGATGGCGAAGCGTTCGCGGTTACGGGACGGCTCGGAGCGGAAGATAAGGCGGCCGGAGTGGGAGCGTTCGAGTTCGACGAGGAGTTTGGCGTCCTCGCTTTTGAAGCGGTTGAGCACATCACTGTTCACCACAATGATGATGTCGCCAAGAGTGTCGCGGTGTTTTTGGATCACGGTGTTGAGGCGGCGCTGGATTTCCACCGACATGCTCATCGGTGTCTTGACCCGGGCACGACCCTGGCAATATGGGCAGGGCTCATACATTGAATCCCGCAACGATTCGCTGAGCCGCTGACGAGTCATTTCCATCAGTCCCACCGGGGAGATTTGCAGCGCCTGGGTCTTGGCCTTGTCCTTTTTGAGGCGGTCGCGCATCGTTTTGTACACCGTCTGCTGGTCCTTTCGGTGACGCATGTCGATGAAGTCAACCACCACCAAGCCACCGATGTTGCGCAGGCGGAGCTGGCGGGCCACCTCTTGGGCAGCTTCGACGTTGGTTTCCAGAATCATCCGATCCACATCCTTGGAACCGCGGTTGCGGCCGGTATTGACGTCGATGGAGATGAGGGCTTCGGTTTCATCGATGACGATGTAGCCGCCGCAAGGCAGCCAGACCTGGCGCGAGAACGCCTCATCGATTTGCTTTTGGATATTGACGCGCTCGAAGATCGGTTGGGTGGCGGAGGGCAGGAAGTGGACGCGGCGTTTGGCGCGGCGGGAGATTTTTCCGGCGATCTCGCGGATGACCTCGGTGGTGGCGGCGTCGTCACAAATGATCTGGTCAATCTCGTCGGTTAGGAAATCACGGGCGGTGCGCTCGATCAAATCGGGCTCCTGGAAGATGCAGGCGGGGGTCGGCGAGTTCACCCGGCATTCCTCGATTTGGTCCCACTGTTCCAGGAGCATGGCGAGGTCTCTGACGAAGTGGCGGGCGCGGGTGCCTTGGGCGACGGTGCGCATGATGATACCCATGCCTTCGGGGACGGAGAGTTTCTGGACGATTTTTCGTAAGCGCTGGCGTTCGGCCGGATCCTCGATTTTTCGGGAAATGCCGAATTGCTCGGTGTAGGGCATGAGCACCAGATAGCGGCCAGCCAATGAGATGTTGGTGGTCACCCGCGGGCCCTTGGTGCCGATAGGCCCCTTGGATACTTGGATGACAATCTCCGAACCCACCGGATAGATATCTGGTATATCCTTGGAGGTCACTTTCTTCTGCTGCCGCTTGGGATTGGTCTCGCGTTGAATCTCCTCCAAGCCGGCGTCCAGCGCCGCTGGGATGGCGTCCCAAAAATGCAGGAAGGCATTTTTGTCCAATCCGATATCCACGAACATTGCTTTGAGGCCGGGTTCGATGTTTTTGACGCGGCCCTTGAAAATGCCGCCGACGATGTTTTGGTCACCCTCGCGCTCGACGGTGTATTCTTCGAGGACGCCATCTTCAAGAAGGGCGACGCGGCGTTCGAGTTTCTCGACGTTGACGATAATGCTGTTGCCACGCGAGGGATCGGGCTTGCCGATGCCAAGGAGGCGCTTGATGCGTTGAATCATGGTTGGTATTATGTTAGAGCGTTTGATGGGAGTGGGTCTGTTAGGGTTCGAGGACCGGTTGTGCGCGAGGGATGACGGTGCCATCCTCATCGACTTCCGGGGTGATGACTGGGGAGGGAATGATCGGTTGCGTGGTGACTGGTGGAGTGGGAGGCTCGAGGTTTTCGACTTCCTCGCCGGTCTCGCCACTGCCCTCGGCTTCCTCGCTGCCAGGGGTGGCCAGAGGGTCATCTTTGGGGATGACGATTTCCTCGATGCGGTTGGTATTGCCGAGCACTGGGGTCTGGGGTTTGAGGGGCAGCTTGATGCCGTCATCCTGGGCGAAGAGGCCGCGCAAGATCAGGTTGGCCAGCGGGCCGCAAACCTTGCCGCCGGAACCGCCATTTTGCACCAGCACGCATACCGCATACTTGGGCTTGTCATAAGGGCCGAAGCAAATGACCCATGAATTGTTAGACTTCTTTCCGTCATCGATGGTTTGGGCGGTACCGGTTTTACCGGCGAGTTCGATGCCGGGGATTTTCACCCGTGAGGCGGTGCCGCCAGGATTGTTTACGGCCATCCACATGCCGCGGCGGATGAGTTCGAAATCGGCGGGTTTAACGCCGGATTCTATCAGATTCACCTTCAGCACGGGCTGGTCATCGATGAGCCTGTGGCCATCGGCAGCGGTGGCGGATTTGACAATACGAGGCTTGTAGTACTTGCCGCCGTTGGCGATGCAGGCGGCCATGGCGCACAATTGGAGGGGCGTGGCCATCGCGTCAGCCTGGCCGATGGCAAGCATAGCGGTGATGGCCGGGGTCATCGAGGCGGAGGGATTGGCGGCCCGCCAAGCCGGGCTGCCGGGAAGGGTGCCGGACGATTCGTCAGGTAGCTCGATGCCGGTGGGTTTGCCGAGGCCGACCAACTGGAAGCCGGTAACCATGGCTTTCCAGCCGATGGTATTGGCGAGTTTCATGAAATACGGATTGCACGATTGTTGGATTGCCTTGGGCAGAGTGAGCGACCCGTGGCTGCCGCGGTGCTGGTTCCAGATCCAGCAACCGATTTTAATTTTCCCGAACAAGATATAGCCATCGCAAGAGAACACGCGGTTAGCCATGCCTTCGAGCGCGCCAGAGATGGCGGTGGGGGGCTTGAACGTCGAGCCGGGGGTGAAGGGTTTGATGGCGCGGTTAGAAAATGGATCCATTTTCTGGTTATCCAGATAGCCTTTCCAACGGGCGCTGGAGATGGATGGAATAAAATCGTTAGGATTGTAATCTGGAATAGCGGCCATGGCGATGACCTCGCCAGTATTGACGTCCATGACGACGGCAGCGGCGCGGCCCGCGCGGCGGATGACGTTTTCGACGTGGAGTTGGGCCCGGGCATCGATGGCGAGGGTGAGTTTGGCACCGATGCCGGGTTTGGTGTAATCGATCATGCGGATGACATGGCCCTTCTCATCCTTGAGGAGCTTCTTCTGGCCTTCCGGACCGCGCAGGATTTTGTCCATGCTTTGCTCGATGCCGGCGATGCCCTTGGCGTCACCTATGTAATGGTCGAATTTGCGTTTGTCGCTCTCTGGGATGTCCGCCGGTTCCCACGGCTTGATATAACCCAGAACGTGGCTGGCCAGAGCGCCGTAGGGATATTGGCGAAGCGGGCGGGTGCTCAGATAGACGCCGGGCAGTTCTAGATTGTGCTCAGCGCAACGGGCGAACTCATCATAGGTCACATCAGTGCGGTAGCTGAAGGGCACCAACCCGCGGTGCGTCAGAAAGTGGGTGCGCAGCGCTCCGGCATTGTAATTTTTAGTTAGGCCGAGGCTATCGAAGCGCTTGATGGTCCAGTTATTGACGATCTTAACGATATCTTTTTGGTCGTCTGCTCGTTCCGCGCCGTCTTTTTTGTTGAGTCGTTTGAATGAGGGATCGGCGGCATGTTGGCTGCGATAGGCCTTGTAGATTTCCTCGAGGTTGAAGGATATTTCGTAGTTACGCAGGTTGCGTGCGAGGAGGATGCCGTTGCGGTCGGTGATTTCGCCACGGATGCCTGGCTCGCGAACGCTGACGGTGCTGTTGCCGGGAACCATTTGCAGAAACTCATCGCGGCGTTCAATTTGGAAATCATAAAGCCGGGTGAGCAAGACACCGAAGCCCGACAACACCAGAGCGGTGAGTATGTAAAGGCGCATGCGGTAGCTCGGTTCCATTGCGTTAGAAATGGCGACGGCGCTTTTTGGCGGCCTCTGGGTTGATGGAATGGGCGCAGATGCTGGCGATGCCAAAAAGCATCCAGAAGATGAGCGGCGAAAATAGCATCGTCAGCAACGAGGTATAAGCCATTTGCAGGGCCGTGGCTTTGGCGAAGGTGAAGCCACCGCGGGCGAAGGTGATGATGAGGTATTCGGCCGCCAAATAGAGCAAGATGGCGATGCCGGATAGCAGTGCGGAGAAATACCACTTCCCCTGTTTGAAGAGCGGTTGGATGCCCTGCATGAGAAAACCCATCGCCCCAAAGAGCAGGATCGAATAGCCGAAGCGCAGGGATTCGACTGGCTGGTTGTAGATCTCCGGGTCGCCACCGTGGATGCCCAGCGTGCATTGCGCATCCCACAGGAAACCACACACAAACGCTAGCAACAGCATCGTCGGCTGGCCCACAGTCACCGCCGCACAAAGGAACACCAATTGCACCAGTAACACTCGCGAATGATGCAGCGCGGTGAGGGCCGGCAGAAATTGCTGAACCACAAAGCTGGCCAGCACTAACAACACGGTGATGATAGTGTAGCGCGTCACTTCTTCGGGGGATCTTTGGCAAGCACGACGAACACCGTGCCCAGATCCGCGAAGTTCACCGCTGGTCGAACGAGAGCTTCGGAATCCTCGGCGCCCTTTTCGACGGACACGATGGTTCCAAGGAGGATATTGGCCTGGAATATGCCTCCACGGCCGGTGGTGAACACACGCTGGCCGGAGCGCAACGTCGCATTCTTCGACAAAAACTTTAGCCGCAGGAGGGGCGCGCCTTCAAACTGCCCGCGCTGACCGCTGAGAATACCCACTTCCGGGCTGTCCTCAACCTTGGCCGACACCTGACACGCCTCGTCAGTTAGCAAAATGACCGACGAGCGATCCTTGGCTGGACGGTCGACGAGGCCGACGAGTCCTTCATTGGAAAGCACCGCGAGCTGGGTGCCGATGCCGCGTTCCTCGCCGACGTCGATTTCGACGGTTTGCCACCAGGTGGTGGGTTGGCGGCGGATAACTTGGGCAGCGGCGACATTGAAGGTGGAGGCTGTTTTGAAATCCAGGGCATGGCGGAGCTGGGCATTTTCTCGTTCGAGTTCGCGGTAACGGGACTCGACGATGCGCAGGCGGCCCATTTCGCGGTTAACGGTGGCGAGTTCGGCATCCAAGACCTTGGAATGCTGGACCTCGTCGAGGAAACTGCGGGCATATGCCTCGGTCTGCGAGCCGCTCTTGAGAAAGGGCTGGATGGCGGAAAAATAGCTGCACTGGATCTCGCGCACGGTGCGCTCACTGCGGGTGAGTGCCCAAACGGCACCACTCACGAAGAGCAGGATGGCTATGAGATTGAGCGGCTTCATGGCCGTAACCTGCCTAACGCTCGACCCTGCGGTCAGTGTTGGTGACGCGTTTCAAGAGGGCGATTTCCTGAAGTGCCTTGCCAGTGCCTTCGGCCACCGCGCTGAGGGGATCCTCCGCAATGTGGACCGGCAGCCCGGTTTCCTCACGCAGCAGGCGGTCGAGCCCCTTGAGCAGAGCCCCTCCGCCAGCTAACACGATGCCGCGGTCCACTAGGTCGGCGGCGAGTTCGGGTGGGCAGCGCTCGAGAGTGGTGCGCACGGCATCGACGATGGTGCTGAGGGGGTCGGCCATGGCCTCACGGATTTCCTGAGAGGTGATGGTGATGGTTTTCGGGAGGCCGGCGACCAAGTCGCGGCCCTTGACCTCCATGGTCATTTCCTTGGGAAGAGGGGCGGCCGAGCCGAGGCGGATTTTAATATCTTCGGAGGTGCGCTCGCCGATCATCAGGTTGTAGGCGCGCTTCATGTAGGAGATGATTGCCTCGTCCAATTCATCGCCGGCGGTGCGCACACTGCGGGCGTAAACAATGCCTGAAAGGGAAATGAGCGCCACTTCGGTGGTGCCACCGCCAATGTCCACAATCATATTACCGGAGGCGTCTTGCACCGGCAGCCCCACACCGATTGCTGCGGCCATGGGTTCCTCGATCAGGTAAACCTCGCGGGCACCGGCCTGTTCGGCGCTTTCACGCACCGCACGGCGCTCCACCTCAGTGATGCCCGATGGGATGGCGATAAGCACCCGGGGATTGGATCGGCGGTTCTTGTTTACCTTGCGGATGAAGTGCCGAAGCATCGCTTCGGTCACCTCAAAGTCGGCAATCACGCCGTCCTTGAGCGGGCGGATGGCCACAATATTGCCCGGCGTTCGGCCGAGCATGCGCTTGGCATCGTCGCCGACGGCGAGGACCTCGTTGGTGCCGGCCTTGACGGCCACCACCGACGGCTCGCGGAGCACCACGCCATGATCTTTGACGTAAATGAGCGTATTGGCCGTGCCGAGATCTATCCCGATGTCATTTGGGAAAAAATTTCCAAAAAGTTTTTTGAACATGGAAAAGGGTTGCAAAGGAAGAGACGGGTGAAAGTTGGAAAGGTTCGGCAGCCTCTAGGCGATTCGGATTGTTGCCGCGCAAGGCGGCGAAAACCAAGAATCGGCGAGAGCCCCGCCGGGGGGGGGCTAGGGATAAGTGGGAAATTCGGGCAAGTCAAACAAAAATCCTTGCCACACACGCCGCCGGAGGCCCAATCCGGACGAAAATCTAAAAACTTTACCCCAGCGCGGCGATGTGGGCAGGAGACGATTGGAGCACGGCGCGTGAAAGAATCTGCTGACAACATTGCCGTAAGCCTGATTTTCGGCTATGCATTGTGGCAGATGACCCCGCCAGCGCCCTTGACCTACTGTCCGGACCTTCTCAGCTACACCCGTCGGCTCACCCGCGAGGTGCTGGTGGGCCATCTGGGTATAGGTGGCGGAAATCCGGTGCGCGTCCAGTCCATGATCACCGCCGACACCCGGGACACTCCAGCCTGTGTTGCCGAGATTTTAGGTCTCGCCGAGGTCGGCTGCGAAATCATCCGCATCACCGCCCAAACCAAGGCCTACGCCGCCAACCTCAGGAACATCGCCCGGGATGTGCGTGCCGCCGGTTGCCATGTCCCCCTTGTCGCCGATATCCATTTTAAACCCGACGCCGCCATGGAAGCCGCCAAATGGGTCGAAAAAGTCCGCGTCAATCCAGGGAATTATTCCGATAAGAAAAAATTTGCCGTCCGCGAGTATGACGACGCCCAATACCTCTATGAGCTTGAGCGCATCCGCGACGAGTTTGCCCCGCTGGTGCAGCGCTGCAAGGATCTCGGCCGCGCCATGCGCATCGGCACCAACCACGGGTCGCTCTCCGACCGCATCATGAACCGCTATGGCGATACCCCCCTAGGCATGGTCGAGAGCGCCCTCGAATTCGCCCGCATCGCCCGCGACGGCGACTACCACCAGCTGGTATTTTCCATGAAGGCGTCCAACCCGAAGGTCATGATCGAGGCCTACAGGCTGCTTGTCGCCCGCCTGGCCGCCGAAGGTCCGGACTGGAATTACCCGATCCACCTTGGCGTCACTGAAGCCGGCGATGGAGAGGATGGCCGGATCAAGAGTGCTATCGGCATCGGGTCGCTGCTTGCCGACGGCATCGGCGACACCATCCGCGTCTCCCTCACCGAGGACTCAATCCACGAAATCCCGGTCGCCCAAGCGCTTGTGCGTATCCGCGATGGCGAGGACCCGCGCAACCCACTGGACTCTGTGCTGGATAATCCTCGGAAGGCGGGGATGGAGGAGTGGCGGTGGATAGGCTGTGCTTATCCTGAACTCGCGTCGAGACGCCGCGACCACGGCCTGCGGCGGGACGCCGCAGCCACCGCAGCCACCTTCACCTATGATCCTTTCTCCTATCAGCGCCGCCAGAGCTCTGTCATCAGCGTGATGGATCATAAACTCGGTGGCGAAAACACCGTGCGCGTGTTCACCACTCAGGACCGCTGGAATGCCATCGCCCACAAAATCGCCGCCATGGGCGATTTCAAACCCGAGGCCGTCCTCGAATCATCCGGCGTCTACCAACTCGACCCTCGCGATGAGGCCGCCATCGCCTTGCTCAATGCAACCCCCGAGCCGCAACTCATCAGCGTGGCGGACGGGGTTGAAATGGATGTCATCCACGCCTTTCGACTGCTGGCTGCCCGCGCCGACACCCGCCATCCGATCTTGCTCAAAGACACCCTGCTGCCTGCACAAACCCACGCCGCTACCACCGCCACGGATGCTGCGGATGAGTCGTTGCGGGCCACCCTCAGCGCTGCCTCCACCCTTGGCTCGCTGCTTTGCGACGGCATCGGCGACGCCATTCTGGTAAGGGCCGAACCCGCCCCCGGCCTCTCACTGCGCTTGGCCTATAACATTCTTCAGGCCGCCGGCACCCGCATTTTCAAGACCGACTATGTGGCATGCCCGAGTTGTGGTCGCACACTCTTCAACTTGCAACACACGACTCAAAAAATCCGGGCCGCCACCGGCCACCTCAAGGGCGTTCGCATCGCCGTGATGGGCTGCATCGTCAATGGCCCCGGCGAAATGGCCGACGCGGATTTCGGCTACGTCGGCGGTGCTCCCGGCAAAATTAACCTCTATGTCGGGAAATCCCCCGTCCAATTCAATATCCCCGAAAACGACGCCGTCACCCGCCTCACCGACCTCATCCGCGAGCATGGCAAATGGATCGAGCCGCCGCCCGTCACCTCTCAATTCTCAGAACTTAACCAATGACCTCATCGAACCATCCCATGATCTCGCTCCCCGTCCTAACTATTCGCCGAGGCTCAGCGGCGTTTCTCCTCTGGCTGGCCGCTCTCTGCGGGCCACCTTTGGCAGCCCAACAAATCGAGATCATACCGGCCCCGCAATCCCCTCCACACCTCCCCGTGGCCGCCCCTCAACAAAAGATCCTCGAGCGCGCCGATGAAATCCTTAAAGAGGCGAAATTGACCGATGCTCAGCGCCAAATCCGACTGCATGTCCTAAAGGCCATCCTAACAGGAACCGTGATCCGGCCCAGCGATGACTATCCCGAGATCCGCAATCCTAAATTCTGGTCCTTTACCGATGATGCCTTTGTGGTGGCCCCGGACTCTACGCCCGTGGAGGCCATCGACGACTTGTGGATCGCTCATGAAAACGACGGCGTGCCTGTTCCGCGCATCCGCTGCTACAAGTATTCCTCCCTCATCCTCATCGAGGGATTCATCCAATACTTCCGCGAAACGGGCAACCTGGCGGGCCTTGCCGCGCTCAATCAGCTGATCGCTCACCGGGAGATTCCAGGCGACCTCCCCAACGGCGGCGATGACCTGCTGTGGGAAAAACGTCAGGGATGCGAAAACCTGCTGCCGGGCGACCAGATATGGGTCGATAATCCATTCTTCGAGAGCGGTGCGGATTGGCTCACCGAGGAAAACTATCAACAGGCGCTGCGCCAAGGGATGGCCCCCGCAGAAGCGACGGCGGCTGCCGCTGCAGCCACTGAATCACAGATTGCCGGTGAGGAGGGCAGCAATATTTTCTATCTTGGCGACGGCAAGTTCATTCGAGGTGCCGGCTCGCTTTCTCGGCTGTGTCGCGAGTCATTCAAGAATCCGGAAACTCCTGATGCGTCAGCCCACCAGCAGGTCTTCACCACGATGATCTACACTCTAACGCGTTTTCAGGAACACATGATCGATGATAACTACACGGCCCAAGCCTGCATGCGGGCGAAACCCGGCAGCGTTCGCCTAGCAGACTTCCGGCTCGAGCGCGTCCGCTCTCCGATCGCCCCCGATAACCTCTTGCGGATGTATCCCGGCCCAACCC
>JBAXCM010000034.1:0-18145 GCA_037141475.1 Verrucomicrobiota bacterium
GATCGGTGAAGCGTGGTTCCTGGAGACGCCGGGCAAGCCGCTGGTGCGCAAGGAGATCGAGCTCGCGGACCCCGCGCCGACGGACGTCGTCGTCGAGGTGCTCGCGTGCGGCCTCTGCCACACCGATCTGTCGGCGCGCGCCGGCCTCGTCCCGTTCCCACTCCCCGGCGTGCTCGGTCATGAGGGCTCTACCGTCATCGTTGTCCTCAATAGTCTGCGCTTGCTGTGGCGCTGAGGGATTACGATGGAACTCAATGGAAGTCTGCACGGGCCCGCCCCAGTGGTGATTTTGATCCATCCTCACCGATTAAAGGATTGTGCTTCGGGCTGTCCCAGTGGTAAATCCCACAACATGAAAGCGCGCACGCCAATATTTCACGAGGCCGACACGACGCATCATGCCGATACCTGTGATCCGTTGGTGGCAGCTGCGGCGGTCGGTGAGGTGAAGCTGGTGGCGATGGCTCGTGGTGCCTATCCCGGCGATCCGTTTCCGGGCAAAGTTCTGCCGCAGGTGAGCAGCATTGGTTATTGGGATGCCTTGCATGATCAAACGTGGGGCTTGGCGGAACACCGCAACGAAGGTGTGGAAATCACCTATCTGGATAACGGGCACCTCGGGTTTGTGGTTGACGGTCACTCACATCCACTCGGCCCCGGTCACCTCACCATCACCCGTCCGTGGCAACCCCACTGCGTTGGCAGTCCGAATGTGAGCGCCAGTCGCCTGTACTGGTTGATTCTTGATGTTGGCGTGCGCCAACCCCACCAAGCTTGGACTTGGCCGCCATGGCTGGTATTATCGCGTCAGGACCTCAAGGACCTCACATCTTTGTTGCGTGAGAATGAACACCCGGTGTGGCCGGGCACTCCCGGGATTGGAAGGTGCTTCGCCGCATTGGGCCATCTGCTGGAGAGTGCCAGGGGCGGGCCTCCGCCCGCCTCCCGGCTGGCACTTGGGATCAACGAGTTGCTGGTGTGTGTGCTTGAGTTATTGCGCACTCACAATCCGCCAAGGCACCTCTCGCTGACGCTTGGCGAGCGCAGCGTCGCGATGTTCCTGGAGCGATTGCAATATGAGTTGGATGAACCGTGGACCTTGGATGCCATGGCCGCGCAAGCCGGGCTCAAGCGCACTCGTTTCGCCCATCATTGCCGCAAACTCACCAATCTCGCACCGCTCGCCTATCTCCAATACCTGCGCGTGGCGATGGCCAAACGCATGCTAACCGACAGCAGGAAGTCCATCACCGCCATCGCGCTGGATTGCGGGTTTGCCTCCAGCGCGTATTTTTCTAGCGTGTTTCGTGCCTGCACCGGTTGTTCGCCGCGGGGCTGGCGGACCATCGCAGGCCCGGACCCGGCACCCAGTGCGGAACGACGTCGTTCTTGACGACGGACCGAGCAAGTGGATTCCCTGACCCTGCCGGTTCGCACGGAGCCCTACTATTTTCCAGCTTTTGCGGGATTTCTGGAAGGATTGAGACCGGATGGGTAGCAGTTAGTGCCATGTTGCGCATGCACAAGATCGACCGTCACGATGAGCGCGACAGCAGAACTGCGCTTGCCAATTGGCGTTGGCTCCGGCGTCTGGATTTGTGGTAAAATCACTCACATTTGACATTTTTCAGTCCAAACTGCTTGGTAAGACCTTTGCATACTTCTTGGCATTCCATGATAACCCCCGGCGTTCCCGATGGCTTTAAAAATGGTCTCCTCCAGTCGCCACTCAATCGCCCTCCAACCCTGCATCTGGAACGTGGGTGAAGCTGATGCGCATCGGCGCAGCGTCACGGCTTTCTTGGACGCTGCCATAATAGATCACCTTGCGGCCGTAGCGGGCCCGCAGTTTGTCGAGGGCGGCATCGAGGCGCTGGTGTTTCGCGGGGTCGCTGTCTGCGGTGTTGGGCGGATTGTTAGGTGTGCCACCGGTTGCGGCGCTGGTCATGGTATTGGTTTTGGAAGCGGTGCCATTCAGGTCTTGAAACAATTGGGGTGTGTGGTTGCCTACTTCGCAGAGGCGGGTGAGCACGACGCCGACTTTAAGGATCAGGCAGCCGGGTTCGTTTCGCTGCTGCCAGAGTCGTTCCATCAGGTGCATGAGGGTGGTGGTGGAATCGGTCTCGACTGTGTGTGCGTCGGCCGACCACGACGGCCCTCTGACGAACGCGATCTGCAAGGTGAGAGAGCCGGTGAGCAGGTGCTCGGCTCGCAACCGCTCGCAGGCCTTGTGCAGCAGTTTGCAGAGGATTGGCCAGGCTTTGCTGGGCACACGGCACTCCGGCGGCAGCACATGACTGTGGCCGAGGGATTTGCGGGACGACGGCAGATCCGGGATTTCATCGCCGCGCAGCAGGTGCCACAACCTGTCGCCGAGGACACCGCCCCAGGCTTTGTGCAGCTCGGGCTTGGTGGCGTCGCACAGGCACTCCACGCTGCGGATGCCGTGGGAAATCAGGCGGGCCTCCATGCTGCTGCCGATGCCGGTGAAGTCGCGCAGCTTGAGGGGATGGAGGACTTCAGGCAGCTGGGCGTGCTCGATGATAAACAAGCCGTCGGGCTTGCGCATCTTGCTGGCGATCTTGGCCAGGTATTTGTTAGGGCCAACGCCGATGCTCACCTTGATGACCGGAGACACGTTGTGGGCGACGCTGGCCTTGATCTTGCGGCCGATGGTCTCGACGGTTGCCCGCTCGCGCAGGTTGTACGGGAGCCAGGCCCACATTTCATCGATGCTCAGGACGGCTTCGACGTGGATGCAGTCTTCGACCGCCGCGATGACCTGGTGGTGGATGCTGAGGTATTCCTTCGGTTTGGCCTCGACGATGGTGATGCCGGGGCACATGGCACGGGCATCGCTGATCCGGGTGCCGGTTTTGACGCCGAACGCCTTGGCTTCGTAGCTGGCCGCAATGCAGCATGACGTCTCGGCCATCACCGGAGCCACACCCACCGGCCTGCCGCGCAGGGTCGGGTCGAGGTGCTGTTCGACTGAGGCGAAGTAGGAATCGCAATCGACGAACAGGGCTGTGAGAGGGCGCTCCACAAGGACATGGATGCACCGGGCGGGCTGTCCCGTCAAACGGAATGTGGTCGGATCTGGCTTTCCCCATCTCGGTGAGTGGTTCACTGACCGGGAGGCCCGGAGCCATCCAAATGACAGGAAATAAATGGCGTGAAAATTGATTTAACGGCAGCATCCTTGGTATTTCCCCGGGTGCCAGTGCATCGGGCTTGAATCTGGGGCATTTCCACGCACACTCCGCACATGTCAAAACCGCTGGCTCCTGCCGCCATAGCGAACGATGGGGATTCCACAGCCGGGCCTGCGCAGCCGGGGCCGCGGCGTTCGTTTGCGGGATCTTGCGGAGATGTGGCCGTGGACCAACGCATCGAGGAGCTTGTTGCGGGAATTCCCGGGTTGCGAGATCCGCGGTTGTTGGTGGAGATGATGATTACCGGGGTGCGCACCGCTCGGATGGATATAGCGGCGGGTGAGTTCAAGTTGTTCAACCGGACGCTCAAGGAGATGCGCCGCGCCGAGGAGGTCTTCAAGCCTTGGCGCAATGTCCGAAAGGTCTCAGTGTTCGGCTCCGCACGCACCCTCCCGGATGAACCCGAATACAAGGCTGCCGTAGCCTTTGCCCGGCGTATGCGGGAAGTCGGCTTCATGATCATCACCGGTGCCGGAGCCGGTATCATGGCTGCCGGCAACGAGGGGGCCGGCCGCGCCCAGAGCTTCGGATTGAGCATCGCCCTGCCGCTTGAGACGGTGGCCAATGAGTTTATCGCAGGGGATGACAAACTGGTGGCCTTCAATTATTTTTTTACCCGCAAGCTCAGTTTTGTGAAGGAAAGCGATGCGTTGGTTGGCTTTCCCGGTGGATTTGGCACGATGGACGAGGTATTCGAGTCGCTTACCCTGATCCAAACCGGCAAGTCCAAGGTCCATCCGATTGTGCTCGTCGATGTTCAGGGCGGCACGTACTGGAAATTTTGGGCGGAATTCGTCCGTCAGCACCTGCTGCGCCTCTCCCTCATCTGCGAATCCGATCTGAGCCTCTTCAAAATCACCGATGACATCGACGAGGCCGTCGCCGAAATCACCGGATTCTATCGGGTTTTTCATTCCTATCGGTATGTCGGTGATCAATTGGTGATGCGCCTCACCACCGCATTGGCCGATGGCGAGCCCGAACGGTTGCAGGAACTCTTCACCGATCTGATCAAGGCTGGCGGCATCACCCAGCGAGGCGCGCTGGAAGAGGAGGCAGACGAACCGGAGATAGCGGCTTTGCCCCGTTTGGTGTTCCGCCACCAACGCCGTAACTACGGCCGCCTGCGCCAATTCATCAATGCAGTCAACCTCGCACAGGTTAATGTTTGTTAGCCAATCACCATGACCCCTCCCAAAGCTAACAAACTCAAAACCGAGCGCGCCGATGCCCTGCTCACCAGTCGCGGGCTGTGCGAGTCCCGTGAGCAGGCAAAGCGGTTGATTTTGGCCGGCGAGGTCCGCTGCGGCGACCGGCTCATCGACAAGCCGAGTAGCAAGTTGGCGCTGGATGCGCCGCTGGCGGTGAAGGAAAAGCCGCGCTACGTCGGCCGAGGCGGACTGAAACTCGAAGGCGCGCTGGATGCCTTTGCCATCGACCCTCAGGGGTGGGTTTGTCTCGATGTGGGGGCCTCCACCGGCGGCTTCACCGATTGTCTGTTGCAACGCGGCGCGCTGCGGGTCCACGCGGTGGATGTAGGTACCAATCAGTTAGTATGGAAATTGCGCAACGATCCCCGGGTGATTGTTAAGGAGCAATTCAACGCTAGGCAAATGGTGGTGGCTGATCTAGGTGAGAGGATCCGGCTGGCGGTGATGGATTTGTCGTTTATTTCCTTAACAAAGGTATTGCCGGCGGTATTTTCGGTGTTAGGTGAGGCGGGCAGCGTGGTGTGTCTGATCAAGCCGCAGTTTGAGCTGCGGAGGGAGGATGTGGGCAAAGGTGGGATTGTGCGGGATGAGGCCTTGCACGAGCGAGCGGTGGAAAAGATTCGCCATTTTGTGAGTGAGACGGAGGGGCGCGAGTGGCGTGGGGTGATCGCCTCGCCGATCACGGGGACCGATGGCAACCAAGAGTTTTTGGCGTGGATCGGTTAGGTGTGGCAGGACGGTTACTCGGGCAGCGGGTCGTGGATGAAGCGGAAATTTTGGCGTCGCACGTCATCGTCGGAGGGCATGAAATTGACGGATTTTTCGGACCATTGGACGGCTTGTTTGCGGTTGCCGCGGGCGAATTGGAGTTCCGCCATGGTGTCGAGATAGGCGGCTTGGTTGGGGTGGTTGGCCAGTGCCTTGTTGAGATGAGCCTCGGCTTCGTCGAGGCGACGCAAGGCGCGTGCGGCGAGCCAAGCGGCAGTGTTGCGGGTGTTGTGGGAGAGTGGGTAGCGAAGGATGACGTTTTGGAGGTGATCCCAGGTGAGGGCAAACCAAGCGTCGTGTTGTTCGATCAGTCCAGCCTGGCGGAGGGCTGGGAAAAAATAATCGGCCAGCGAGCCATCGCAGGGCAGCAGGGCATGGCATTTTTCCAATAGAGTCAAGGCGGTTGGGCGTTCGGTGGGGAGCAGGCTGAGGGCCCGTGCTTGATCGGCCTGGAGGCGCAAGCGGAGGAATGCCAAGGGCGAAGAACTGCTGCTGAGGCTGCTGCCGCTGAGGTTGAAGCCGCTGTAGCACTGGGCAAGGGCCTCGGAGGTTGAGGCGGCCTGGCTCCAGAGGCCGCGCTTGAGCAGGTCGGTGGAGAGGATGTGGAGGATGCCGGCGTAGGATTCGCTATCTGGGGCGGCCTCTCGGGCGGCCCGTTCCCACCACGACGAGCAGCGGTCGTATTCCGCGCCGAAGGCATAGCCATGGCCGATGCGGATGTAGGTGGCGGCATCGCCGAGGGCCAATTTTTCGACCCAGGCGTCGTGGGTGGCAGCCTGATCTGGGTGGCCGGCGCGGCGCAGACAGGATGCAGCATAGGCGTGGAGGTCAGGGCGGGTGTTGGCGGCGAGATCTGTCTTGCTGGTTAGAAGTTGGAGGATGAGCTGGGAGGCTTCCTCCCAACGGCCGGCTGCGGAAAATTGCAACAGGGCGAGCCCATCCAGTTCGGTGACCGGCTCGTTAGGCGGGCGCATGTCACGGATTTTCAGGTTGGTGGCGGCGTCGCCGGTGACTCCGACGAGTGAGGCGAGACGCTTGAGCAGCGGCGCTTTTTGGTCGGCATCGGCCTTGGTGATAGCGGCCCAAGCGATGGCAAGCCATGTGTCGCGGAGGTGGTCGGGGTCAGCGCCATAGCCAGCGAGGGCGAGCATGGCGGCGAGGCGTTGTTTGCGGGATGCGTCGGGCTGGATCTCGGCGAACCATTTCCAACAGGCGATATTGTCCTCGTTGTCACCGAAGGCGGCCAGCACGAGCTGTTCCCAGCGCTCTGCATCATCGCCGGCCCAAGTGGTGCCAGCTCCCATGAGCGGGCCGAGGATACCGGTGCGAGTGAGGCGGGTGCCGAAGAGGGCTCCGAGGAAATTGGTGAAGAGGTCTGGATTTTTTTTGGCGAGGTCGTCCAGAGGAGCGTCAAAGGCTTTGGCGAGTTCGTCATTGAGGCCGCGGTTTTCAAGAAAGCCGGCGAGGGCAGTGAGTTCGCTGGTGGTGGCTTCGTTTGAGTCGGGTTCTTTGAGGAGCAAATCGAAGCGGGTTTGGGCCCAGGCGGAGAAGTCGGGATTTTCGGGGTCGAGGCCGATGGCGGCGAGAGCCTCGGGGATGTGTTCCATGGCCTCGAAATAGACGAAGGCATCGATGGGGGATGCTTTGATGAAGCTGGCCTCTGCGGCGGCGGGTTCTCCGAGGAGAAAGAGTGAGTTGGAAGCAAAGTTGCGGAGTGTCTGGTTGCGCGAGCTGAGCATCTTGAGGCAGGGTTCAAGGTCGCTCTTGCGCAGGGCATGGTCCTGCCAGCGCTTGATGGCGAGCGCCGAATAAAGGTCCGCAGTATCGCGGTTGGTGCGGCGGCTGGCTGGGTGATGCTCGAGCCATGGCAGGGGATCACCTGCGAGCATGGCCATGGTGGCGGCGATCAGGGGTTCGCCGGCATCGGTGGCAAGGGAGCGGGCTTCGCTGAGGCGGCCGGCGGCGCGCTGGAGAGCGAGTTGCCAGGCGAGGGCACCTTTGGCTTTGGAGGTTCTTGCAGTTTGGAGTTCTTGCTCGAGGGAACCGTTGGCGCGGTGGAATGCTGCCAGAGCCATCAGGCTTTTGGCATCTGCGGGTGCCAATTCCAGCAACTCGCGGGCTCCCGGGGCGTCACCCTCCACCAGACGCTCGCGGGCGGCAAACACGGCGATGCCACTGACGACAGTTTGCAGGTCGTTGCGGGTTTTTGGGTCGGTTTCAGCGGCGTAAAGCGTGAGGACTTGGCGATAGGCGTGCTTTTGCCGCATCGTCTTGAGAAGGGTGATCTTTTCACCAAGCGCGGCCTTGTTGTAGCGCTCAACCAAGGCGACGATCGACGGATCGGTGTTGGGGGTGAGGTGGAGGTCGATCTTGTGCAGCAAGGCTTTGGCTCGGTGCGCCGCCTCGGGGTCGTTGCCTGCTGCAGCTTGTTGCAAGACCTCGCGGGCGGAGTCGCCGAGTTGCCAAAGTTTCTTCGAAGCGGCTTCGCGCTGTTGGAAACTTTCGTCGGACAGTTGGGCCATGAGCTGGGCCAAGGTGGGCTCAGCAGGGGCAGCAGGCTCGGACTGGGCAGGTGGTTCGGGCGGTGCCGCTGGCGGCGGGACATCGTCCACGGCAATTACTGCCGATGGGAAAACAGCCAGGCAGGTTAAGAAAGCAGCGCCTAAGGATTTCATGGAGGAAGCGAGGGTCAGCGATTTGGCCAAAAAATCAACTCCGATCCTCAAGGGAAGAAAAGAAAACCGCTGTGCCGTTCTTGGCACAATGAGCCACGTTCCTAAAGCTCAATAAGTGGGATCGCTTTACCTTCAAAGGTCTTCCAGGGGAGGCATAACCTATCCGGCAAAGTAGTGATCCCGGTTCCATTGTATCGGTTCGGGCTTGCAACCAAATCGAACGCACACAGCAGTCGCGGCGAACCTGATGCGTCTTCAGCCGACCCGCAAGCTAATTTTGAAATGATTTATTGGCCGGCAGGGCGGCAAGGGTTGCGGGATGTTGAAGCCGAATTTCACAAGAGCCTAAGATTTTTGGATGAGGGATGTGGATTAGCTGCCAAACCAAGATTAGCGGGTGTGTGGAGTTGCCGGTACTCGGCAATGATGTCACACTATGCCTATCCCCATGCGCCCATTCATCGCTTTGCTGCTGACTCTCGGATCGGTTGCCGCCGCCACCGCCGCTCCCCTGCCCGATGCCGGTCCCGCTAAACTGCCACGCTGGCGCGGTTTTAATTTGCTGGAAAAATTCAATTTTGCAGGCAAACACGAGGGATTTCGAGAGGACGACTTTCGGCTCATCGCCAAGTTTGGCTTTAATTTCGTGCGGTTGCCGATGGATTACCGCGGTTACATTGTGGGCGGCGATTGGAATCGCTTTGACGAGGAAGCGCTTGGTCAGATTGACCAAGCCGTCGCCTGGGGCCGCCAGTACGGTATTCACGTTTGCTTGAACTTGCACCGGGCGCCCGGTTGGACGGTGGCCAAGCCGGCGGAGGCCAAGGACTTGTGGAGCGACGCTGATGCCCGCCAAGCAGCCGCCCGCCACTGGGCGATGTTTGCACGGCGCTACAAGGGTATTCCTAACAAAAACCTGAGTTTTAATCTTTTCAATGAGCCCTCAGGGGTGAAGGCCGATGCCTATCTGGTGGTTGTGAAGGAGGTGGTGGCGGCGATTCGCGCCGAGGACCCGCAACGACTGGTGGAGTGCGACGGTCTGCAGTGGGGGACGGTGCCAGTGCCGGAGCTTATACCGCTCAAGGTCGCGATGATGACTCGCGGATACACGCCATTTCAGTTGACCCACTACGAGGCGAGTTGGGTCCAGGGTGGATCCTCGATGCCCCTACCGACCTGGCCGGAGGCCGGAGGTACTGGGGGCACTCTGATCAGTCCGGCCAAGGGGGCGTTATGCCATCCCCTGCAGATCAGTGGGGCGCTGGCTGCGGGGGCCAGATTGCGATTGGTGGCCACCACGCTGTCGAGTGCTGCGGTTCTCACACTGGGCGACGAGGTCGGCAAGGAACTCTGGCGCCAATCCCTCAGCGCCGGACCAGAGCAGGGGCCATGGCGCAAAAATGCCCTCGACCCCCGCTGGAAATGCTGGCAGGCCGAGGGTGAAGTGGAATTTAACGTTACCCTGCCTCACCCGGTTAAATCACTCACTTTGCGGGTTGTGGATGGTGATTGGCTGACGCTTGGGCTGATTGGGATCCGGGCTTCCGAGGGCGCGGCCGAGGCAGTGGCGCGGCTCACGCCATCATGGGATCAGGTACCCGAGACGTTGTGTTACAGTGCCGCCGATCCCTCAAAACCCAAGCTCGGTGTGCCCCACGACCGGGCTTGGCTGCGTGCCCAGACGATCCCGCCATGGCAGGCGTTTGCCGCTGCAGGTGGCGGTGTGATGGTCGGCGAATGGGGTGCCTATCAAAACACGCCGCACCCGGTGGTGTTGGGCTGGGCGGAGGATTGCCTGCACAATTGGCAGGATGCCGGCTGGGGGTGGGCGCTGTGGAACTTCCGCGGCTCCTTCGGAATTTTTGATAGCGGCCGCAAGGACGTCAACTACGAGACGTTTGAAGGCCACCAACTCGACCGAAAGTACCTCGAGTTGTTGCAGCGCTACTGAGGATAATGGCGGGTGATCTAACAAGCCTTCAAGCGGAGGGCCAGAGTTATTGTTCCAGATCCAGTGTGGGAGCGATGGCGGGAGCGGCATCGAGGAAGGCGGGGAATTGTGGCCGCCAGCCGATGGCTTGAAGTTTGGCGCTGGATACTTGCTTATGGGTCCAGCCACGCTTGCGGTTTAGATCGCGTGCTGCTGAGGGGGGCAACGGCCGTTGGAAAAGCGCGCAGAGGTGTAGGTAGCAGGCACGCTGAGTGAGGGGGGTTGCGTCACTGAGGTTGTACACCTCGCCGCGATGGCTGGACGGATTGCTGGCAAGCTGATGGATGGCAGACACGGCGTCGTCGCGGTGGATTTGGTTGAGGAAGCGCCCGCCATCGTCTTCCATGACCGCTTCGCCAGTTAGAAACTTCCGCAATATCACACTGCGGCCGGGACCGTAAATGCCCGACAGCCGCACCACGATTCCGCCGCTGTTAAGAACGAGTTGTTCGGCATCCAATAAAAGGATGCCGGTATCGCGATCCGGCAGGGTGGGGGACGCTTCTGTGACCATCGAGCCATCGGTTTGAGCATACACCGACGAGCTGGAAGTGAAGAGCAGCGGCACCCCGGGGAATGCCTCAAGCAGATGGCGGCAGCCATGGACGTACACGCTTTGATAGGCCTCGGCACCGCCGCGGCCTGAAGCAGCGCAGTGGATGATGAAGTCGGGTGTGACCTTGGCAGCGAGTGCGGCGACGGCCGGCGAGTCGGCCACATCGCAGGCCAGGGAGGCATCGCCACCGGTGAGCGAGACGGTGGTGACGAGCCAACCGGCTTGGCGGAACCGCTGGCTTAGAGATTGGCCCAAATACCCGTGACCGATGAGCAAAAGATGCATAGGGGAAATTTCTTCTGAGTGACGTTAGTGCCGGAGAATGGGTCGGCGGAGACCTCGCTGACCGATGGTAGTGGTGGAAAGCGAAATGGGAATCACGGATTGCAGGATTTTGCGCATGGCTTGCCTCATCCCGGATGCCGCGACTCTGCAATCGACAGATGGGCAAACGGACATCAAGCTGCGGACATGTCGCGTGTGCATGTAAATTTGGCCGAACGGTCGTACGATGTGGTGGTCGAATCCGGCCTGCTTGGGCGTGCTGGGGCCGCCATCAGCGAGACCAGTCTCGGTGGCCGCCGGGCGGCGCTCATCAGCGACGAGCGGGTGGCGGGCTTTCACGGTGAGATCTTGCTCGACTCGCTGGCAGCGGCCGGGTTCAGGCCGAGCATGCACGTCATTGCGGCCGGGGAAGCATCCAAGACGATGGCGCAGGCGGAAGGACTGTGCCGCGAGATGATCCGCGCTGGCCACGACCGCCGCTCATTGGTGGTAGCCCTCGGCGGTGGGGTCGTTGGCGACCTCGCCGGATTCGTTGCCGCAATCTTTTTCCGCGGCATCCCACTCGTGCAAATCCCCACCACCATCGTCGCCCAAGTCGATTCCTCCGTGGGCGGCAAAACCGGCGTGAATGTCGGCGAGGGAAAAAACCTGCTAGGTTGTTTTCATCAGGCGCATTTGGTGCTTGTTGATCCGCAGACGCTGCGAACGCTGCCGCAGCGGGAGTTTTGCGAGGGTTTTGCCGAGGCGATCAAGCACGCGGCGATCCGCGATTCGGCGATGCTCGGGGAGCTGGCGGCCC
Organism: Verrucomicrobiota bacterium; assembly: GCA_037141475.1. Lineage (GTDB taxonomy): Bacteria > Verrucomicrobiota > Verrucomicrobiia > Verrucomicrobiales > Akkermansiaceae > Luteolibacter. The sequence continues at coordinate 11,500 of JBAXCM010000034.1, forward strand.
TTGATCCGGCTAGCCGGGAGGTGCCCGCTGAGTTGATCGCACGCAACATTGCCATCAAGGCGCGCATCGTTGAGGCAGACGAACACGAAACCCGCGGCATCCGCGCCCTGCTCAACTTCGGCCACACGATCGGCCACGGGATCGAGGCGGCCATTCCCTACGGCCAGATGCTCCACGGCGAAGCCATTGCGCTGGGTTTGCGGGCCGCGTTATTCCTCTCGCAACGCCACTGCCAGCTCGCCCCGGATGCAAGCCGGTCGTTGCTTGGCTTATTGGAAAAGTTTCGCTTGCCGTTGGTGCTCGACGAGGAAATTGCCACACCAACGATCATGGGGAAATTGGCTCGGGACAAAAAATTCGCTGCTGGCAAGGTTCGGTTTGTGTTGCTCGATGCTCCGGGTCACGCCTACGTCAGTGATGTGGTGACGCAGGAGGATTTGCGGGATGCGATCGAGCATCTGCGTCAAGATCCAGAGTGAGCCGTGCCACTGAAGCGCTGGCCCCGCATGTGCCAAGTTCTCCAGATCTGCAAGAAAGCGATGAGTGCATTTCGGGTGAATCGAGCCAATTTCTCTGCTTGCCATCGGCCGGGGAGGCGTGGATAACCCGTGCATGCCAGTCAAGGGAGCACGCGAGCGCTATTTGGTGAGACACGGATCGAAGGTCAATCTGGAGAAGATTGATGCCCAGGAGAAGGCGTTGTTTGGGGATTCCGGCAAGAATGAGCAGGAGCCGCAGTTTGAGCGGTTGCGGGCTGAGCTCCGGGACTTGCAAAAAGTCCTCTACGCCCAGAATAAGCACCGGGTGCTGGTGGTGCTGCAGGCGATGGATACTGGCGGCAAGGACGGGTGCATCAAGAACGTTTTTTCGCAAATTGATCCGCAGGGGATCCACGTCTGTTCGTTCAAAAAACCCAGTGAGGAGGAACTCAGTCACGACTTTTTGTGGCGGATCCATTCCAAGGTGCCGGCTAACGGGCAATTGGTCATTTTCAACCGCAGCCACTACGAAGACATCATTGCGGTGCGGGTGAAACGCATCTTTGCCGAGAGCGTCTGGCAGCGCCGCTATCGCCACGTCATCGAGTTTGAACGCATGCTCGTCGAGGAGGGCACCACCTTGGTGAAAATTTTCCTGCACATCTCGAAGGATGAGCAGAAACGCCGGTTGGAGGGGCGCCTAGCCAACCCCGACAAGCACTGGAAGGTCAATCCCGATGACCTCAAGGATCGCGTCTTGTGGGGCGAATTCATGCGGGTGTACGAGGATGTGATATCCCACACATCCACCCCGCTGGCACCTTGGTATGTGGTGCCGGCCAACCGCAAGTGGTATCGCGACCTGTGCGTCGCCCGCATCCTGGTGGATACCCTCAAACACTTGGAGATGAGCTTCCCGCCCATCACCTGGGATCCGGGCTCGATCCGGGTCGGGGACTGAAACCGAGGCTCTCACCTCCAGAAATTTCGCCGGTGCTGGCATCATTGACGCGATCTGTTGCCTTGATTGCTTGAAAATTGGCTGGTCGCTGGCTGCGAATGGGTTCATTCTCGGTGCATGCTTGAACGATTGGAACGCGGGCGCATTGTGCCCATCGTGGTGTTGGACGACGTGGAGGCCGCCGCCGCGCTGGCGGAGGCGCTGCTGGCTGGTGGCCTGGATGTGATGGAAATCACCTTGCGAACGGGGGCGGCACTTGGTGCCATCCGGCGGATTGCGGCGGCCTATCCGGAGATGTTATTGGGAGCCGGCACCTTGTTGGATCCCAGCCAGGTCGATCAGGCGCGTGACGCCGGGGCTGTGTTCGGGCTGGCCCCGGGCCTCAACCCGCGGGTCGTGCAAGCTGCCGCCCATTGTGGCATGCTCTTTGCGCCCGGTGTGATGACCCCGAGCGAAGTGGAGCAGGCCTGGGCGTTGGGCTGCAAACTCCTCAAATTCTTCCCAGCCGAACCGGCCGGTGGCGTCGCCATGCTCAAGGCGCTGGCCGGGCCCTACGCTCATCTGGGGTTGCGCTTCATCCCGACTGGTGGCATCCACAGCGGCAATTTGGCCGATTATCTGAAAGTGCCGCTGGTTGCGGCCATAGGCGGATCATGGATGGTCGATAAGGCGTTGGTGGCCGCGGGGCGATGGGATGAGATCACCCGTTTGACCCGGGTGGCGGTGGCGGCCGCAGCGCCCAATGCGGTTTAAATCATATTGGGGGTGCCTCGCCCATGCGGCCAGTGGCTTACCGCGACGAAATCACGTTCCTCATTCTCTGACGGATTTGCTCAGGAATTTCGCTTGAAAAACTCACTTTCCACGCCTGATTCATCCATATCTCGCCTTCAGAGATATTGGCTTCGTTTGCCAATATCGTAATATCTCTCAAAAGGCGATTCATCAGTTTGCCTTTCGTGCAATGGGCTGATCCGTCCTTGATCCGGATCACTGATGTGGCAAAAAATCTTGAAATGAATTTCATGTCTCAGTTGCCGGGCGGTGTTAGTTCGCTATGCGTCAGCGTTGATGTGTGGAGTTCCTTGCCGTCGGCACCAACTGCCCGAAACGTTACTGTGGGATCAGCGACGGAAGTGTCAAACGTGAACTCGCCAAAAGCCAAGGTCTTGACCACGCCGAAGGGCTGAAGCGCCGGCTTATTGCCGATGGCGGCCGGCCCTTCGTGGGCACCGAGGCTGCCGATTTCAAACTCATGAAATAGGAAGCCGGATCGCCGGGGCAGCTTCATCACCCGGGCACCGTGTCGGTCGCCGGAAAGCAACAGCACTCCGGCGATGTGGTGATGTTCAATAAGCGAGAAGATATGTTCGCGTGCCGCAGTGTCCCACATCCCCCATGAATCCTTGCCGTTGGAAATTGAGTCGCTCCACATCGTGCCGCTGGTTAGAATGATGAAGGGACCCCTGCTGGTTAGCAATTGTTTTTCTAACCACTTCATTTGGCGCTCGCCGAGGAAGCTGTTCGCTTGGCCGGGAGTGCTGCGGAAAAAGCGGGTATCGAGCATGATCACGTCGCAGGGACCGATGCGGGTGCGGAAGAATATACCTTCGTGTTCGTCATTGAATCCGCAGCCGGGGTTGTTCCATGACTGCTGCCAGACGCTGCGCACTGCCGCCCGGTCAGCTGCTGTGAACCCAGGCGGAATGCCCCCCAAGTCATTGTTGAAATAGTCATGGTCATCCCACACCGCATAGATGGGTACCGAGGCGGCCATTTGCTGCCAGTGCGGTGAAAGGTCACGCAACAGGTAATCCGAACGGTGCAAGCCGACCCGATTCTCACGGTCATCCGCAGCACTATCGCCTAGCAGCAGCATCGCAAGGTTGCCGCGGGTGCGGATCAAATCCATCAACTCCGGCCGCCACAGGCCCGACTTGTGGAAGTCCGCCCCGAATGCGATCCGCGTGGTGCCTGCCGCACCGGTTGCTGGCGCGGTGGTGATCCGGGCATTGGCTGGCATGACGATTGGTGTGTCATCGACCCAGACTTGATAAGCGTAGTGCGTCCCCGGCATCAAGCCGTCCACCCGCACCACCGCCGTTAGATCCGTGTCCACCGTGCTGGCAACCGGTCCGAACCGGCGTGCTTCGCCGGCTACTTGCACCACCACGCTCACCTTCGCGGGTCGGACGGTTCGCAGCCACACGCTGGCGGCGTCGGGCGAGATGCAGCCGAGCATCGGGCCGCCCAAATGGGTGATGCCATGGTCTTGAGCCGCCTGTCTGATTGCGGGCACCTCTGCCAGACTGGCTTTGGGTGCCTCTCCCATCGCCTGCCGGGCTGCGGCGAAAAACGCCTGCTGCGCCGCCGGTTGCTCAGCGCGATTGAGTAGTTCGGTATCGATTTCAACCGTGCCCCGGTGGGCTCGTTCCAGGTCGCTCATTTCGGCCCGCTTGCCCGGTGCGTCGGCTGCGTGCAAGAAACCTGTGGCCAATTCCAGAATCGCAATGAGCGAGCATGCCGTGGTGGCAATGAGGGTGGCATTAATGGAACATATTGGGTGTGATCTGCAATCTAACGTGCCGGACCAAGGCAGCTTTGGCGAGCCCAATTGCGCGATTTTTGTTGTTTTGATGTCATGGGTATTGGCGGCTTGGCAATGGCTTGGTGGTCAATGGGCGGTTGCCCCAGAGCCCTTGTGAAGAAGTCAAGTTTTCCAGAACCGGACGGATAGACGATTGACGAGTCGTTCGACTGAGCTCACGCCGAAGTCCCCTTCACCTCTCGCTTGGGAAAACCCGTGTTGGAGCCCCCATGTCCCCCGGGGTATGCCGAAAGCGCATAACGGCGAGAGCAAAATAGCATTATCGGCCGCCAGCGTGGCGTGGCAAGCTTGGGGTGTTGCGACGCCCGTTGATGCTGCAACCCGACCATATAGCCACCAACCACCCAAACCATGACAACTCCCGCCCCCATATCTTTCATCCCTGTCGTCCGGCGCGTGGTGCTGCGCACCAACCATGCCGCACGCCTGGCCGCTTTCTATCAACAAGCGCTCGGTTTGGTCTCGCAGCAGGAATCCCCTCAGCGGCCGGAGACATCGCTGTTGCACCCCGGCAGTGGCGAGGTGCTGCTCACGTTGATTGAGGATCCCACGGCGAGTCCGCCAGTGCCGGGTGCGCCCGGACTTTTTCACATCGCTTTTCTCTATCCGGATATTGATGATTGGCGAGCTGCCGTGCGCCGGGTTATTGGCCTCCAACCGGGTTTGCATGGAGCTGCGGATCACGGTGTGAGTTGGGCGGTTTACCTTGCCGACCCCGATGGCAATGGAGTGGAACTCACCTGGGACAAACCCGCCAGTGAATGGCCGTGGCGCGGTGAGCGGCTTCAAATGGTCAGCCAGGCACTGCCCTTGAATCGCATCCTGCTGGAACGAAGTGGCCAGCAGGGCGGCAGTGGAACATTCCACATCGGCCATCTGCATCTGCAAGTTGCCGATTTGAGTGTGGCCGGGGATTTCTGCCGTCAGTTCGACCTTCGGGTCACCCAAGCCAACTTCCCCGGGGCCATCTTCATGGCTCGCGGGCTATATCACCACCATCTAGCAGTGAACACTTGGCGAACCCGTCCGGTCCATGACGTTTCCGGGAATACGCTCGGACTGGTAGGCTGGGAGATGAGCAATCGTGACGGGACCATCGTCTTCGCTGATCAAGGCGATCGGACAGGCAAGGGCCCGGAGAGAAATCCTTTGTAGAGCGTGCGTTCCAGGACATCAATGTATTTTGAATCAGCGTGAAGCAGGAGCATCCAGTGATTCCACAGGCAATTGGCGATCCAGACAGGTTCTTTCCATCGCCGATGCAAATTCGGCGCTCCGTGTCGTGGCAGAGGCGAGGGCCGTCAGTGAGAGCCGATTCCGGGCATCGCAAAGCCATCGCGCATCGGCCGGTCGAGCATGGCTGACTGGGCGGGGGATGGGTTGATGAGCATTTCGGATTTCGGATCCCATTGGAGGGCGGTCTTGGTGCGGATCACAATTTCCGATAGATGACTGATGGTGTCGGAGCGCAGGGCGGCTTCGAAGTGACTGACGGGTTGTTGGCGCGAGCGGATGCAATCGAGGAAATTGGCGAAGTGATTGTCGCTGAGCGGAAGATGTTTGTCGCCGGGCTTGAATTCGAGTTTGCGCAATTTGTTATTGTCGTGAGAGAACATGGCCTCGCGGTCAACGCCGACCCAGCCTTCGTCGCCATGAAAGACGGTGCCGTGATCGTGGACGCGATAGTGATAGGCTTTGACCACTGGCTTGGCCGTCTCGTGATCCATGAAATGCATGTTCACCTTGTTAGCATAAGCGCATTGGATGTCCCAGCGGCGGGTGGTGTCGAAGAGTTCGGTTTTGTCGGTGGGCACCTCACCGCTGCCGTCGTAGGACACCGGCCCGCTGGCGTCCATGGCCAAGCCCCACTGGGCAATATCCAGTGGATGGGCGCCCCAGCCGGCGATGAAGCCCAGAGCGGTATTGCGGCAGTGCCATGCGCCGAGGCAGGAGACTCGTTCCGGCTGATAGGGAAACTTCACCGCCGGGCCGCTCCACAGGTCGTAATCGAAGCCATCGGGCACGGGTTCCTCGTGAAGGACGGCGTGGCGCTCTGGTTCGATGGCGGCGCACCATGCGTCCACTCGCTGGATATTGCCGATGTAGCCGTTGAGGACCAAGTCGCATGCTTGGCGGAATTGGCGGGCCGATCGTTGTTGGGTGCCGTACTGGAAGATGACTTGGTTTTTGAGAATCTCCTGGCGCAACCTCCATGCCCAGGTCATCGCCACGCCGAGGGGTTTTTCCACATACATGTCCTTGTGGTTGTGGGCGGCAAGAAATGCGACCGGCACATGCCAGTGGTCGGGTGTGAACACTGCCACCCCGTCAATGTCTTTGCGCTCGATGATCTCACGGAAATCCCGGTATGGCTTGCAGGCATCCGTGTGGTACTTGTCGTTGAGCCGCTTGGCGTAAGCGGCCGCACGATCGGCAAAGGGATCACAGGTGGCCACGAAGCGCACGCCGGTGTACGGCTCGTTGGCCAGAACCACATCCTCGGCGCGTTCGCCGCAGCCGATGACCGCGATGTTGATCAATTTGCTAGGGGCGGCGGCACCGAACAGGCGGGCGGCCGGCAGGACCAGGGGTGCAGTT
>JBAXCM010000035.1:0-17744 GCA_037141475.1 Verrucomicrobiota bacterium
CTTTGCGGTTGCGTGCCGCAGCCATCCTCACCTCAGCGGGGCGGTTGAAGCGCTATTTGATTCGATCTTGCCCGGCGGCCCTGCGGAAAGCACCACCGAAGAGTCTCTAGCCCTTCTGTTGGAGGAATTCGGCTTCGACCCCGAAACCCACGAGCAAATCCGCGCGGACTTGAAAGCCGGCCGCCTCGGTCTTGCCCAAAACCGCCTGCCTGCCAACGCTGTCATCGAGGATGTGCTGGAAGGTGACCTGTTTGACGCCACCCAACCAGCTTCCCTGCCAGCCAGTCTTCACCAACTCGGGCTCAACGCCCTGTGCGCAGGCGAAGTGGCCGTCGTCACCCTTGCCGCTGGTGCCGGCTCGCGCTGGACCCAGGGTGCTGGCGTCGTCAAAGCCTTGCATCCTTTCTGCAAATTGGGCGGCCGTCACCGGTCGTTCATCGAGACCCATCTGGCCAAAAGCCGCCAGATCAACCGCCTCGTCGGCACTCCCTTGCCACACGTTTTCACCACCAGTTATTTTTCGCATGCCGCCACGGAGCGGTTTCTGGCCGATCATGGCAACTACGGCTACGAAGGTCCCTTGCACTTGTCCGTGGGAAAAAGCATTGGTCTGCGCCTCATTCCCACCGTGCGCGACCTCCGCTTTGCCTGGGAGGAAATGCCCCAGCAAATGCTCGACGTCCAGCAACAAAAGGTGCGCGACAGCCTGCGAAGCGCGCTGCTGCAATGGGCCGAGGCTCACGGCGAGGCCGGTGATTATACCGCCAATCTAGCCGCCCAATGCCTCCATCCGGTCGGTCATTGGTATGAAATTCCCAACCTCCTGCGCAATGGCACTCTGCTGAGATTGTTGGAACAGCGCCCCCAGCTCCAACACCTCGTCATGCACAATATCGATACCGTCGGCATGACAGTGGATCCTGCGTTGCTGGGCCAGCACATCGCCAGTGGTGCAGGGCTCACCTTTGAAGTCATCACCCGCCGCCTCGAAGACCGCGGCGGTGGCTTGGCCCGCGTCGATGGCCGCCTGCGCCTCGTTGAGGGACTTGCCATGCCCCGCGAGCAGGACGAGTTCAATTTGTCGTACTACAACTCCAACACCTGCTGGATCCACATCGACTCATTCCTCGCCACCTTCAAGCTGAGCCGCGCGGACCTCAATGATCTTGAGAAAGTCAACCGGGCCATCCGTGCGGTGGCTGCCAGGATGCCCACCTACATCACCCTCAAGGACGTCAAAAAGCGCTGGGGTCGTGGTCAAGAGGACGTATTCCCGGTCTGCCAGTTCGAAAAACTTTGGGTCGATATGAGCAGCCATCAGGGTCTAGCCACCCGCTACATCGCTGTGCCGCGGGCCCGCGGCCAGCAACTCAAAGACCAGGCACAACTCGACGGTTGGTTGCGCGATGGCTCCGCCGCTCATCTGGAGTCCCTCTGCGAATGGACGTGACCCAAGTTTGCCTCGCAAGCGTTGTTTCTCGACCCATTCCCTAAAAACTTTCACCGAAAATTGTTGCGCGGCAGGCACACCGGCCTACCATCCCCGCATGCAGCTCACGATGGCGTTTATCACTTCTCCTCAGGATTGGACGATGATCCTCCTGATCGTTTTGTTATTGTTCGGTGCTAAGAAACTCCCTGAACTGGCTCGTGGTGTTGGCAAGAGCATGGGTGAATTCAAGCGCGCCAAGGACGATTTTGAGAACCAAATCACGAAGGCCGCCACCGAGTTGCCTGCCGAAAAAACTCCTCACGACAAAGCTTGAGTTCTTTGGAACGGGCCTTGTTCTTGGCCGGGGCAGGGGTGAAAATGCCTGACAGAGCGCAGGGATGGCTAATCTGAAGAGTCCGGCCCTGGCAGCCACCGCTCAAGCACGTGTGCCAGCGAGGTCGGCGTGATCGGTTTGGAGACGTAGTCATTCATGCCCGCCTCCAGGCACAATTCCCGATCCCCCTGCATCGCATTGGCCGTCATCGCAATGATCGGCAGACCGGGATTGAGCGCAGCACCGTCCGACGCACGAATCAAGCGAGTCGCTTCCAGACCGTCCATTCCAGGCATTTGCATATCCATGAGCACCAGATCATAAGCCTGCGTGGCAATGGCTTCCACGGCTTCCTTGCCGTTGGCCACCACATCCACGGGCAATCCCAGATTGTGCAGGTAACCCGAGGCCACCTTTTGATTGATCAAGTTGTCTTCGGCCAACAGAACCCGCATGGACGGCCAGTGGCTTCGTATCGCCGTCGAGTGGTGCCTTGGTGGTGCCACATCCGCCGCTTTGCCAGCCGGGCTGATAAAACAGGCGGTAAACCAGAACTCGGACCCACAACCAACGCTACTCGAAACTCCTATCTCCCCTCCCATGAGCTGAACCAGTTGCTTCGAAATAGCCAAACCCAACCCGGTGCCGCCGTAATGCCGGGATGTGGATGCGTCCACTTGGCTGAACTTCGAAAATAGCAACGCTTGCTTGTCTGCCGGGATGCCAATGCCCGTGTCCTGCACCGCAAAGCGCAGAATGCGGCTGTCGGCGGTGGACGCAGTCAAGCTGGCCCGCACGGTTACCTCTCCATCGGGGGTGAACTTGATGGCGTTGCCAGCCAAATTGAGCAGGACTTGGCGCAAGCGGTTGGGATCGCCTCGCAGTCGACTCGGAGTACCCGGAGCGATGCTGCAACTGAATTGGAGGCCCTTGCTGTGGGCGCGGATGGTCAGTAGTTCGGCAAGTTCCTCCAGCAGGGCGGGCAAATCAAAGTCCAATACCTCCATGTCCAGCTTGCCAGCCTCAATCTTCGAAAAATCCAGAATGTCGTTGATGAGTTTGAGGAGGATTTCACCGCTGGTATGGACCATTTTGGCATATTCCCGCTGTTTTTCGGTGAGCGTACCAGCCAGTAGCAAGCTGGTCATGCCGATGACGCCGTTCATAGGGGTTCGGATTTCGTGGCTCATGTTAGCCAGAAATTCGCTCTTTGCACGGTTGGCCAGCTCGGCCTTCTCCGAGAGTTCGGTGGCACTGGCGGTGGCCACTTCGAGCTGACGGTTGCTAGCTATCAGTTCGAAGCTGCGCAGCTGGACCAGGCGTTCCAATTTCTCGCGCTGGCTCAACGGCAAGCTCAGCACAAGAGTGAGCCCGATCGTGAGACCGAGGCTCATCAGCGCGGTGAGCGAAACCAACCATCGTGGGTGCAGGCCGAGGAAATGCCAACCTGCGGTGGCGGTGACGGCAAACGTCTTACCGAAGGCCAGAACCGGTCGCATGACGCACAGTCCGGCACGCAGGTGGGGATCTCCATAGCCACAGCTTGCGAGCGACTCCGGGCCGGAATTGCGGTGCAGGAGCGAGAGTTCAAGCAGCGTGGAATCGTGCGTTGCGCTGTTCTTTAAAAGCATATCGCTTCGCAGCAGCGCCAACGCGAAGCCCCTCAAACGCCGATCTGTTCCATCGGCATAGACTGGCCGACAAATCATCAGCGCCCTCTGGTTAGCAGTTTCCTCTCCCAAGTTGAGCGGGTCGCTACTGGTAAGCAGACCACTGCGTTGGGCTTCCTCCAGTGTCACCCGACGCAGGGGATCCGAGCCGAGATCGTAACCCAAGGCGGGCTCATTACCGGCACCCGGAGCGGCTTGTAGGACCGGATAATAGACGTCTCGGCCGCTGGCTGGCACCCGCTGGCCCTGCGCGTCTTTTTGCCAGATCATAAAGTCCTTCAATCCCTCAGCGCGAACCTGTTCTTCGAAGTTCGCCCGCTCGGCGGCTGGCACAGCTGGAACCCACTCCCAAACTTGGACATTCGGGTTTTTCACCAGATGGGTGGTGAAGGACTGGAACTCGATGCGGCTGAGATTCTCAGAATGTTGGTAAAGGCATGCCAGACCTTCCAGTTCCGTGCGGGCAATCGCTTGCAATGGCGCGGCTATTTCGCCGGTGTGACTGGCGGCCAACTGTCCAAATGCGAGCTCGCGGTCTCGCGCCTCGATTTGATGGGCCATCCAGGTCGCAAACACAGTGAAGAGCAGGCCGACCGCCCCCCCCATCGCGGGTTCAAAGTAGCGCATCCAACGTGGCGCGTGACCGCCGCTGCGGCGGCGCCGCCGGACAAGCATCGAGCCAAGCACCACCAAAGCCGCCAACGCCAGCGAGAGCAGTGCAGATGGCAGGGCCGCACGGACTTGCATTCGATGCCACGCCCGGCCATCAATCTCCAAGCCGAGCACTGCAAAAACCAAATCATCCCCCTCGCTCGCCCGAACATCTGTCGCTGGGGCTGTCCCTCCATCGCCTTGCGGGTGGGGGGCAAGGACCGGAGGGGCAAGGAGCGGCACAAACCCGGTGACCCCTGTGCCCGAGCGGTCGCTGCTGGGGCCTTCTGTGATGGCAGAGGCGGAGGTGAAGGCATGCCGGTAAGACTCGGGAGCGTCCTGAAAAATCTGTCCTGGCAGGGAAGAATCTTTGGTACCAGGATCCTCGCTATCCACAAAGAAAAACAACTTGCCGTCAGGCTTTTGGCCCATCAGGTAGAGGAAACGGCATTGCGGGATCGCAGCACGAGTGAGGGTGAGTTGCTCCTTTAGCCGGACGTAATTGGGGTTTTGCAAATCTGCCGTCGTGGCGCTGAGCGTCTGAATTGCCTCGGTATCCAGAGTTTGAGCCAGCAGTTGGGTTTGTGCCAGCAGGTCGGCTCGTGCGGCGTGGTCGGCCGATACGACGATCTTCCATGTCAGAACACTGCCCGCCAACAGGATGGTCAGCAGCAGCAACAGCACAAGGCTTCTCAACCGGCGTTCTTGCATCATGTCAGATGGCTTGGGCTAGGCGCTGGATCTTGAAGTTTACAGGCAAGCCCCCCATGGAGGCGCCACCCCCCAAAGCTGTGATAATCCGTTTCAACTAACAGAAAGAGCATCTACGCGAGGAGATTGAGGCTCGGGATTTCGGATTGGAACCCGCTGATGGCCTTGCCTTCAAGCCGGGACAAAGTTCGAATGATATTGCGTGCCAGGATGAAACCGACGATCGCCACCAGGAAAATCACGAGCAGCGCGCCAAAAAGTACAACCTTTTCAAGGTTGCAGGCAGCGGCGCTGGCGAATTTATCGACCACGACGAATCTCTCAAACTCAAGACCTTTGAGCTGCTGGATCGCTGCTGTCAATTGCTCCATTCCCACGCTCGAACGCACCACGCTTACCGCTCCCTGTGCCGCTTTGGTGTCGGCAGCTTCCGCCTCGAGTTCGCTCAGCAGTGCCTTGGCCAGCGTCTCGATCCGGTCGAGTTCCGCGTCGCGGCCGATTGCCCCTGGAGCGCTCCGCAAAGCCCGTATTTCCCCCCCGAGGCGTGAGTTGGCCGCTTCGAGGATGGCTATCTTGGCTCGGTCGCCGCTGATGAGCACGCTTCTTTGTGCATCTAGGGCACTCATGACGCTATCGTGAAACGCGTTCAGGTCATCGATGAAGTTGCGGGCGATCTTGCCCTCTTGGAGGTTTTCTTCAAAGCGCCCGACGGAAACGTAGGAAACGTCCGAAAACACAGTGATGGCCAGCAACGCAATGGCGAAAGCGGCGAAAATTTGCCTACGGATGATGAATTTCATGATTCTATGTGGTGAAAGCGGGAACGGTTTGTTCCCATTTCTTGATAGCCTCGAAACTATTTCCCCAGAGTTCCACGAGTTCCGCGTGGAGTCCATCGGCTTGCTCCGGCAATATGTCTTCGCAGTGCTCCAACTCAGCCAATCGAGCACTGATGGCAATACAACCGAAGCACCCCAGAATCCCTTTCAGCGAGTGGCTTCGCCGCTTGAAAGCCATGGTGTCTCTCTCCGCTATGAAAACGCGGATTGCCTCAAGGGATTCGGGCACCTCTTTCTGCAGATCACTCAAAATATCGAAATAGCCAGCTTTGCCGATCTCGATGAATGTGTTGAGTTGTTGTGTGTCTATAAGTTGAAGTTGGGCGGTGGGGGGTGGGGGTTGCATTGGTTTGGTGGGTAGGGTTCTCCCAGACGGCGTTCCGTTGGCATTAGCCAAGAGGTTGAACAGACGTTCTGCAGTGATTGGTTTTGTAAAATAGTCATCCATGCCTGCGGCACTCGCCGCATCGCGGTCACCATGATATGCATTGGCTGTCAGCGCCACAATGTATGGACGATGGGCCAACTCCAAGGCGCGGATTTGCCGGCTGGCATCCAGACCGTCCATCACCGGCATGTGAAGGTCCAGCAAAATTAGGTCATACGCGGTATCTCGGGCAGCGGCAACCGCTTGCAGGCCATCGCTGACGAGATCCGGCGTGATGCCGAGGCGTTGGAGATGCAGCCGAATGATCTTCTGGTTGTTCAAATTGTCTTCCGCGACGAGCACACGCAGCCGATCGAAGGGCACCGGGACGTCCGCTGGGGCGATGGCTGGTTCGCTCGGGGCGGTGGCAGTCATGGAGTGGTTCGTCTCATTCAGAGGTAGGGAACAGGTAAACGTGGACCCTTCCCCATAAACACTCGTGACGCGGATATCCCCATTCAAGGCCTCGGCTAGGCGTTTGCTGATCGCCAAACCCAGCCCCGAACCCCCAAAGCGGCGGGTACTCGCCGAATCAGCCTGCACAAAAGGTTTGAACAAGCCGCCGATGGTCTCCTGGGTCATGCCAATGCCTGAGTCCGTCACTTCAAAGGCAATTTGCCAACGCCCTTTGGCATCCAGACCGCCACTAACCCTCAATCTGACGAAGCCGCCGGATGTGAATTTGACCGCATTGCCAAGCAGATTCACCAGGATCTGCTTGATTCGGACACGATCCCCCTCAAAGAAGGCGGGGAGGTTGTCGGCGATGTGGCAGCTGAAATCGACGGGTTTGCCCTGAGCCGCCGGGCGAACAATCTCACACGCCTCTTGGCACAACTCACCCAATGAAAAGTCTGTCACCGCAAGGTCGATTTGCCCACTCTCGATGCGCGAGTAGTCCAGAATGTCACTGATAATCTCTAACAAAAAATGTCCTGATCCAAGCAGCGTCCGGATGAAATCCTCCTGTTGGGCGTTGAGAGGGGTGCTTTCCAACAGGGAAGCCATACCGATGATGCCATTGAGGGGAGTGCGAATCTCATGGCTCATGGTGGCGAGGAAGATGCTCTTGGCGCGGTTCGCAGTCTCAGCGGCGAGTGCGGCGTCACGGGCGGCATCGCGGGCGATGACGAGGGAGTCGGCTTCATCTTGGGCGACTTGACGCAAGCCGATATTAGCGGCGGCAGAGCGGAGGATGGCGATTTCCCAGGGTTGCCAGCGGCGGTCTTCGCAACAGGCATCGAAGCCCATGAAGCCGCTGAGGTGGGTTCCGACGAAGATGGGCACCACCACCAGTGAGCGAATCTCTTGGGCAATAAGCATGGCTTGCTCGCTTATTGGAAAATCTTGCACTCCACCGCTAATGACGCGACCGGCTTGCAACTCCGGCAACCAGCGGTCATAGCCGTTTTCGTGAAACGAGAAATTTTGGAGTTTTGGGTTTTGGAGTTGTGGGCTGGCGGCACCGGAATTCCATTCGGCAATCTGGCTCAAGGCGGGGGTTCCAAGTTGCGGGTGCGAATGAATGCGGAATAGATAGCAACGATCGGCGTTGGCAGCAGCACCAAGAGCCGCGAGAATCTCGCCCCAGACCGCAACGTCGGGGCGATTCGCCAGCAACATGGTGCTGGTGAGCGCCACCGCCTCCATCAGATTGCTGGACCGTCGCGCTTGGGTTACGTCGCGCTGAATCGACATGAAACCCGTAACACGGCCGCTGTGATCGACAAGTGGCCGGCATTCGAGATGGACGATATAGGAACAGCCGTTCTTGGTGTAGTTGACGAGTTCCGCCTCAAAACCTGAGCCATTGCGAATGCATTCACGGATGCGGACCCGCTCGGCGAGGTTATCTTGGGGGCGCTGGAGCAAGCGGCCTGGGGATTTACCGATGGTTTCTTCCAAGCTGTACCCGGTGATTTTAGTAAACCCTTCGTTGACCCACTCGACGATTCCATCGCGGTCCGTAATGATCACTCCGTTATCAGTGAGTTTGGCAACCCGTGCCAAACGCGTCGTCTCGGCACGCGTGCGCCGCCCCGTTCGCTGCTCGCGGATGAAAAAGAAACAACTCACCGCTGTCGCGATCAGGCAAAAAGCAATCAGAAAAAGCGGCGGATCCATGGGTGAGGGCATCAGGATTAACGGAAGCCAAGGGCGGGCAGCAAGATCTGGCGGACACGGTCCCAATCGACCGGTTCGTTAGGAATGCTCCGGAGGGTGACCAAAACAGGTTCCGGGCCGCTTCGGCCGAGGGTGGCCCTGCGTGCGCTGGTTTTGAGCCAGTATTCGATGGGCGAGTCGAATTGCTGTTTCCCGTCATCAAAGAACCAGAGGGCCTGAGCGGTCTGGGTACCCTTGGCGAGCGATATCCAAGTGGCATCCCCGGACGACACCTTGACGCTGGTTTGGGCTTGAATCTGCCAGCCGGCACCTGCAAAGCAATAGCCTGGATCATGCACTGCATGGCGGTTTTTGCTACCATCAGTGACAGTGAGGATCACATGGCCGCCGCCCCTCATTTCGATCAGTCTCTGAATCGCCTCCGCCTTGCCGAGAAACGTGCGGTCGTCGGGGTTGAGATCCATCGGCGAGGAGTGAAAATCCGCTGTGGCCGTGGGAATGGCGGCCAAGCGACCAGACGCCGAGGGAATCGGCAAGCACGGCCAGACAAGCATGATAATGGCGGCAACTATAAGGCCACCCCATAGCATGTAGCGTTTCATGGCTGGTGAGAATTGACGTGAAATGATTGGCGCTTGCAACGAGCCCTTACTAACAGGAAAACCCCCAGGCTCGACGCTAGGACCGGACGCTCCCAACCTGCGAGTCCGGCATTTTTCCAGTGACTCACAAACCAGCCGCTGGCCGGCAGCCAAGCGAGGGAGGTGGCAATTGTTACAAATCCGCTGAATCGCCAGCCGAAGGTGCCGGCAAGTGCGCAGGCCAGAGCTAGGTGCTGGACAACCCGCAATTCGGTCATCGCCCCGGCGATGCACAGCAACACCGCCAGACCGAGCCAAGCCGTTCTGGGCGCGATGGGCGAATGGCGGTAGGAGACGCGCCACCAAATTTGCGGGATGAGCCAAATGGCGCACGCCAGAGGCGCGCCGCGAGCATAAAGGTCGCTGCTCCAAGCCTCCGTGATGGTGGGTAGCGCCTGCCAAGCGGAGAGGGCGAGCACGGCGATCGGCAAGGTTAAGGATTGGAGGAGGTTGCGGGTGGGGAAAATGAGTGTCATATCGGTGTAGGAGGAGCCGCCAGAAAATGGCAAAGCGTCTTGGTCATACCAAGAACTGCCGCGAGAATGATCAGACCGGTGAGCCCGTGGAGGACCCCGCTGGCCACTTCTGCGTCGAAGGAAAGGGCTATACCTGCGAGAATAAGGATGCGAAGCAAATTGGCGAGCCACGCGAGAACGGGCAACAGGGCCAGCAGCATGGCGAAGCGGCGTGAGCTACGGATTTCATAAGCTCCGTAAGCCACGCCGGTGAGCAAGGTCAGTTGCAATAGGTTCCAACCAGCGCAGGCGGCTTCAATTTCAATAGGCACGCCGAGGATGCTGAGGTGGGTGCCGTCGCGCTGGGTAGGCAATTGCAGCAAGGCGAAGATTTGCTCAGCGACCCAAGCCGAAGACAGGCGCAAGGACCAGCCGAGCGCCTGCCACTCAATGACGAGCCACGGAAAGGAGAGCAGCAACAGCCAGATCAAGCGTTCCCGCCCGGCGACCCTGACAAAATTCTGCCGCCCCCACAGCCATGCCAATAAACTCCAACTCATGGCCAGCAGGGTGAGGCTTTCAATGATCCAACCGCACGCAAAACCCGCTCCTCCCAGAGCGATTAGACCCGGCCGCCGCTCAGTTGTGGCACCCTCCAGGCGCTGCCACGGACACCCTAAAAAATACGCCAGTGGCAGTCCCAGCGCCAGCGGCAAGGTGTCCGCCACGGACTCTACCCAGCGCCAATCACGCGCCCAAATAGCCACTGCCGCCAGCGCCAAGGCACCACCGCTGAGGCAGATTTGGCGGTTCGAATTCATGGCTTTTTGGAATTTTCCGCAGCGTCGATTGCAATGAGGTTTTCACGAAACTTCGGCTGTTCCGGAAAACGTCTGGCCAATAAAATTGTCCATTTTCGTGCTTGTTCAAAGTCACGGGTTGAAAAGGCTTCTTTGGAGAGGAAAATCATGGCGTCAGCCGACTGCTCGCCAAGTTCTTGGTAAATGCGGATGGTTTCGGCCCGTGATCCCTCGGCCAAGGCGCAGCGGGCTAGAACTTCCTTGCCCTGCGAGCTGGTGGCGAGGGCAGGCGTGGTCAGTGTGATTTGGCGGGCCTTGGCGGGATTCCCACGCCCGAGTTCAGCCAAGGCGAGAGTCCATGCGGCTCGGCTCGCATGAGGGGACTCGCCTGCTGCGATGCTTTGCAGAATGGCTAGGCCTTGGTCGAAGGCACCGCTGGTGAGAAGCAGTTCCCCAAGCAGTAACTCTGCGGCGCTGCTGCGTGTCGCCTGCCTCGCCAGCCATCGACGAGCCGACTCCTTCCCATCCCTCAATAAAAGCGAGCGGCCGTACCCATAGTCAAACCACTCCGGTCCGTCCGCTTCCACCACCAACTCGTCCCCATGGCCAATCATCACCGCTGCTCCTGCCCACCCAGAGCCCAATAAAATACCCACTGCCGCAGTGGGCCGAGCGAGCCACTGCGCCATGCTTGCGTCACTGGCAGCGTCGCCCTTGCGCTTGGCCCAGGTGGCAAAGGCTGCAACGAACGGGTGCGCATCGTCAGGCGGCACCGGCACATTCTGGCCAGCCAAGGGCAGGCGCGGGTCTTGGCCGGCACGGGCAGCGAGATGGGTACGCAGGCGCAGCGCAAGTTGGGGCCAGAGAGCGTCCGCCGCATGGGAAAATACGACTACGAGTTGTTTAGGTATGGCGGCTGGATCGGCCGAGCGAAGTGACTCAAGCAGGCGCAGCCAGAGCACTTCTGGGCGTTCGTTGGCACCACGGATGGCGGCCAGTTCGGCGTCCAAGGACGCACTCCAAAACACATTGTCTGGGGAGGCGGCCAAGGCGGTGATGAGATTCCGCCAGCCTTGTTGGTTGCAGCTGGGCAGTGGCTGGCTTAGACGAGTGCCGCCGACTCGCGCCCAGAACCAGCACTTCAGTGCATAAACTCCGAGATGGGTCTCTGCTGCGGCTTCGCGCCAAGTTTCCGCAGCCGCCGCGAGGTTGCCAACCCGCAAATAAAACCCCGCCAGCTGATCGCGGTGCAGCGGGTTATTACCCGCGCAAAGAACGGCGGCGACGTAGTCGAGCCGCGCCTCATCAAGCCTTCCAGCAGCTTCCTCGATCTGCGCCCGAAATGACAGCAGGTCCGCGTTGCGGGGATCGGCCTTGAGCCCCTCGTCAATCGTGCCCATCGCCTTCCACGGCTCCTTGGCCTCCAGCAACGCTAACCTGGCATGGCGCTGCGCGTCGGCCACTCCACTCAGATGCGCGTTGCGGAGCAGCTCGCGTGCATCGTTGGGCAATTTGCGTGCTAACAGATGGTCGGCCTCCAGCAGCGTCCATTGGCCGACATTGCCACTTTTGGAAGCCCATCTCTCAACAAATACCTGATATCCCTTATCATCGCGGGCCTGCATCGCCTCACGAGCCAATTCCAGATCGGCTGCCTCGCGCAGGCCCGGATTGATCCAGTTCGCACTGTCACTACCCAGCGCTAGGCGAAGCAAGCCGGTATCACGGGTGGCCAGTGCACTTTTGAGCTCGCCCAAGCGGATTTCACGATCCATCGCCTCGCGCATTCCGGGATCGGCAATGCCGCGCAGTGCGGCTCTGGCGGCAACAAAGTCAGCGGTGCTTACACCCTTCTCTATGGTCGTTAGGGCAAGGTGGGCCCTTTTTGACACCACAGCTTTGCGCCACAAGCCGAGGCAAACCGCGATCAAGGAAAGCGCAAGCCCTGTGCCGATGCATAACCTTTTGATGGATGGTGCCATAAGTATTGGTTTGCGATGGATCACGTTGCACGGCTGATACGTCGGCGACTGAATCCAAACAGGGAACTCGCAGCCAACATGGCACCGAGTGCCAATGACGGCTCTGGAGCCGCCACACCCATGAGATTGGCGACATTGACGCTGCCGAAATCCACAGCAAAGTACATGTCGTTGTAGTCGTGATCCCCGCCTCCAACCATGTCTTCAAAGCTGATGATCAGGTAGGGGGATCCCGGTGTCGCCATGGCGACGGCGTGGACGATTCCGTCAGAGTTGAGGCTTCGATCGGTGGACAGCACTTGAGTGCCGCCGGCTGCACCATTGGCGATGAGAAAGAAATCAAGCGCAGTGCCAGCTTTGAGGGTGCCTAGGTTTACGAAGTCGCCGGGCAGCAAGGGTTCGCCGACAGAGCGCAGGGGCGTACCGGAGCCCCCTAAACCCACGGAGCTGGAGGCATTGGGAAAAATGAGGGAGGCACCCGGGCTTTGTGGGCCGAGATCTGTTGTTGAGATGCCGAGAGTGTTTTTGTAGGTGGCTCCCTCGCCGAGGAAATACACCCGAGCGGTGGCGTCTTGGCTGAGCACCAGTTTGGAAGGATCAAACCCAATAGTGGATAGATACTGCGCCGATTCGTTCCTGTATTCCGGCAGCAACTTCAGCTCTGAGGCCATCATCCCAGGCAACACGTTGGCTTGGAAGTCCGCTGATGCCGCGTCTGATCCGGCAATCTGCACCGGTGCGTCAATAGTGAGATTGTAGGGAGTAGCTGGGGATTGTATCGGGCTAGCCACCTGTGCGGAAGTGAGGCTTGCCAGGCCCATCCAAGCAAGTGCTAACATGAAATATTTGCAAGTGTGCATGCGCAGAGTTTCCCACCCGGGTAACCAAAGTCAATTGGGGATTGTCGTATCGGTATGGGACCTAGGGCTTACGTGCCGGCCCCTCGCCAGACCCCCGGATACGCATCCTTGCCAACTTGGCTTTGACCTGTCGCGGATTTGCCGCTATGCCACAGGCCTTTCCCATGAAGGAGCAAATCGGAGCCATCGAAAAAGACGCCCTCGCCCAGATCACCGCCGCCACCAGCGAGCGCACGCTTGATGACGCCCGCGTCTCCGTGCTCGGCAAGAAGGGCAGCCTCACGCTGGTCGCTGCCGGCATCAAGGACGTGCCCAAGGAGGATAAGGCCTCGGTCGGCCAACTTCTCAATGCCGCACGCGCCGTCATCAGCGCCGCACTCGACGTCAAGCAGACGGCGTTGCGCGAGATTGCTGACCGCGCGGCACTGGCGGGTATGGATCCCACCTTGCCGGCGCGTGCGCTGCCGGCTGGCGCTCTGCACCCGCTCACTCAAATCCGCGATCAGGCGATCGGCATCTTGCGCCGGATGGGGTTTGCTTTGGCCGATGGGCCGGAGATCGAGGACGAGTTCCATTGCTTCGATGCCCTCAATACGCCCGCCGATCACCCGGCCCGCAACGAAAAGGACACCTTCTATTTTGATTCCGGCAAGCTCCTGCGCACTCACACGTCCAGCGTGCAAATCCGCAGCATGGAGGCCCAAGTGCCGCCTATCCGTATCATCGCACCGGGTTCGGCCTATCGCCGCGATGAGATTGACGCCACTCATCTGTCGGTTTTCAACCAACTCGAGGGTCTGGCTGTTGGCCCGGATATCTCGTTGCCAGACTTGAAAGGCACTCTCGAGTATTTTTTCCGCGAACTCTTCGGCACCACCACCGAAGTACGCTTCCGCCCCCATTTCTTCCCCTTCACCGAACCGAGTTTCGAAATCGACGTCAAACTCCAAATCAAGGGCCATGCTCCACGCTGGATCGAAGTGGCCGGCTGCGGCATGGTCGATCCCGCTGTGTTTGATGCGATCAATAAATCACGCAAAGACAACGCCTACGATCCGGAACATACCACCGGCTTCGCCTTCGGTATGGGCTTGGACCGCCTAGCAATGATTCGATGGGGCATCCGCGACATCCGTTTGCTGATCGAAAATGACGTGCGGTTTTTGCGCCAATTTGCGTAGGGATAGCGGATAGAATATAGAAGATGAACACGGAGGCCCTTTGTTGCGAAAATCTGCGGATCTGGGAGTTGGCACGCCTGCGGGTCATCGGGATCCACCAAAACCCATGTATCACTTTATCCGTGGCGTGGAACCTCGATCTAACATAAATATCCCATAGCGCCAACAACCTTTTCTTCTAACTATTCACGATCCTATATCTCTCACATCCATGAATATCTCCCTTAACTGGCTCGCCACCCATCTCGATCTAACTGGAAAGTCGATCCAGGAAATTGACGACCTTTTCACCTTCGCCGGAGTGGAGGTTGAAGGCATCGTTATCAAAGGCATCACCTCGGAAAAAGTTGTGGTGGCGCAGGTGATGGAGGCCGTTCAGCACCCGCATGCGGACCGGCTCAAGGTCACCCATGTGGACGCGGGTGAAGGCAAGCTGCGCCAGATTGTCTGCGGCGCGCAAAACTACAAGGTGGGCGACAAGGTTCCCTGCGCGCTGCCCGGCACCGCGCTGCCCGGCGGCTTCACCATCAGCGAGACGGTGATGCGCAAGGTGGAATCCCGCGGCATGCTCTGCTCTGCCGCAGAACTCGGCCTGCCGCCCGGTGAAGACGGCTTGCTGATTCTTCCGCCGGATTCGCAGATCGGAAAACCGCTCAGGGAGATGTTCGACTCCGATATTTTGCTGGAATTGGAGGTTACCCCTAACCGACCCGACCTGCTCAGTCATTACGGCATGGCCCGCGAACTGGCGACATTGCTCAGAACTCCCCTCAAACCACTGGAAATCCCTTCAACGAGTGTGGCAGTCTCGCCCGATACGGCCATCCGCATCGACGCCCCCGCCGCCTGCCCGTTCTACTCCGCGGTGCGCATCACCGGCGTCACCGTCAAAGACAGCCCGGCATGGCTCAAGCAGCGGCTGGAGTCCATCGGCCAGCGCCCGATCAATAACATCGTCGACGTCACCAACTACATCTTGCATGAACTCGGCCAGCCGCTGCATGCCTTCGACGCCGCAAAACTCAGCGGCGGCATCGTCGTGCGCCAAGCCGCGGAGGGCGAGTTGTTTCTCGCGCTCGACGCTTCCCAACATGTTCTAAGCGCTGATGATTTGCTCATCGCCGACGCATCCGGCGGCGCCCTCGCCCTCGGTGGCGTCATGGGCGGTGCCGACAGCGGGGTGACCACGGCGACCACTGATATCTTGTTGGAGTCGGCATATTTCACGCCCTCCAACATTCGGCGCACGTCGCGGCGTTGCGGCCTGTCCTCGGATTCATCGTACCGCTTCGAACGCGGGGTGGACCCGTCCGGCGTGCTCACAGCCTCCGCGCTGGCCGTCAAACTCATTTTGGAAACTGCGGGCGGCAGCGCTGAGGCCACCACTTTCGTGGCCGGTCAACCACCTGTCCTCACTCGTCCGGTCGCCCTCGATGGCACCAAGCTCAACCAACTCATGGGTGGCTCGATTTCCTTGATGGACGCGGAAGCCATTCTCACACGACTCGGCCTAACCAAGTTGGCGGATGCCACTTGGGATGTGCCGTCATTCCGCGCCGACCTGCAACGTCACATCGACCTTGTGGAGGAAGTCGCCCGCGTCCACGGCCTGGATGCCGTGCCTTCGCGCTTGTCAGCCACCTTTGTGCCGGCCAGTGCGAGTGACGCCGCGTATGATTCGGACATGGTGCTGCGGCGGCGTTTAGCCGCGCTAGGCCTGTATGAATGCCAGACGATCAAGCTCATCGCCGGCCACCAGGTGGGTGATGCATTGATGTCCCGGCCGCTGCTTGATGGCGATCTGATCCGCGTCAAGCTTCCCCTCAGCGAGGATCACGCGGTGATGCGCCCAAGCTTGGTGCCCGGCTTGCTCGCCTCGGCAGCCATCAATGTTGGCCAGCAACTCAAATCTTTGCGTCTTTTCGAAATCGGGCGGGTTTTCCGCAATGCCGGAGGTGGCAAGGCTCGCGATCAGGAGAGCGACTCGCTGGCGATCCTGCTGGCCGGACCAACCGAACCGATCGGTTGGGCACAAACCGGGCACCAAGCCGATATGTACGACCTGAAGGCGATTCTATCCGCCCTGCTGGGTGGCCGGGAAATCCGCTTTTCACCGAAGGAACGGCCAGGTTTCGTTCTCGCCTGCGACGTCAAGGTCGAGGCCCAGGTCGTCGGGGTGTTTGCCCGCTTGGCTCCGGCCCGCGAACGCGAGCTGGATCTCACCGCGCCGGTTTATCTGGCAGAGCTGGATCTGGCGAAACTGCGGAAGTTGCTAGGCGGGATCCAGCATGTGGTGGAATTGCCGCTCTTTCCCGGGTCGTCGCGCGATGCCGCGATGGAATTGCCGCTGGCCACTGCCAACGCGCAAATTGAGGGTGTGATCGACAAGGCAGCCGAGTCCTTGCTAGTTGCCTATGAATGCTTCGATGTGTTCACGGATCCGAGCGGCTCAAAGCTGCCCGTGGATCGCAAATCCCTGGCCTACCGGTTCCATTACCGCGCCGCCGAACGCACCCTCAAGTCCGACGAGGTCGATGCCGCCCACCAACGACTGCTCACCGCCCTGTCCTCTCAACTCGGTGTGAAATTTCGTTAGCCGCCAGCCCCAAGGGAAGACAGAAGACTACAAGACAGAAGACAAGAGGAAGAAGCTCCATGCTCCGCCCAATCGCTCGACTCGTGTCTTGGAGCGTAACGGTCTTCTGTCTTGGCACTAGGCATTTCTAGCGCTGATTGAAGCGTGCCATTTCGCGTTGAGCCTCGCGCAGTTCGACCTGATTTTTGAGGTCTTGGCGTTGATCGGAGTGGGTTTTGCCTTTGCCGACGCCGAGTTCGACTTTGACGCGGCGGTTTTTCCAATACATGCGCAGCAGCGGCAAGGTGCAGCCCTTGATGGTGGTGGCGGTGGCGAGCTTGAGGATTTCGCGCTTGTTGAGCAGGAGGCGGCGCGGCCGTTTTGCCGGGTGGTTGAACCACAGTCCGGCGGTTTCCCAGGGTTGGATGTCGCAACCGTAGAGGAAAACCTGGTTGTTTTCGACGCGTGCGAAGGCGTCGGACACATTGACCTTGCCGGCACGAATGGACTTGACCTCGGTGCCCTTGAGTTCAAGGCCGGCTTCGTATTTTTCCAAGATGTGGAAATCGCGGCCGGCCTTGCGGTTGGTGGCGATATCCGCACTCATGGGGTTGTGGCAATCGGTGCCGGGTAGCTCAAAGAGCGACCTGAGGCACGAGGCGGATTTTGCCCTCGATGATTTCGATGAGGGCGATATCGGCCGCGCCCATGCTGGGACGGGTGGGAATGAGCGGGGCGCGCCCGCTATTCAATTGCCTGACGCGCTGGGACACCAGGTTGACCAGGACGAGGGGGTCGGTGACGATTTCAGAGGCTTTTTCGACGAGCTCGGCTTTCATGGTGGGATGGGAGTCCGGCGCAAAGTCCGGAGGGAGGACAAAGCAGATATTTTCTAACATTGCAAGCCCAAACTAGGAAATTGCCCCCATTTTTTTCGAATTTGTTACGACATCGGCCAACTGGGTTGTGATGGCTGAGGGCTTGCGGTGTGGCTGTCGATGCGCATAAGCTTCGGCCATGCAAGCCGCCAGCCTCGTACGAGTCATCAGTTGGGTATTAGCC
>JBAXCM010000036.1:0-17708 GCA_037141475.1 Verrucomicrobiota bacterium
TTGCCCAGCGGCTAAGCGAACCCAACCATGTGTTCGCCATCGAAATGGCTCGCACCGGTCGTCTGGGCAAGATTCATACCGCGTACGCCGACATCCGCTGGCGCGACGGCATGCTTCGCAATTGGCTTCCAGCAGAACCTGAACCACCCAAGGAGGAACTGGACTGGGACGCTTGGCTCGGCTCCTGCCCTTGGCGGCCATATAACAGCGCTTATGTGAATGGCGGTGGCTGGTACCACTATTATGATTTGGCTACCGACGTTGCAATGTGGGGTGCCCACACGGTTGCCCAAGCTCTGGCAGGACTCGATATGACTGCCGTGTCTCACATCGATCTTGAGTACGAGGGGCCTGATGTCTCAATGAACACGCGCTTGTCCAACGGGGTGAAATTGGTTCTGTTCCGCAGCGGCGGCTCTGTATCTGACCAGTGCAACTTGTGGCATGGCTCGTGTGGCGAGCGCTTCGATGGTCCCGATGGATGGGTGGCGGCCGCCGACGGTTACACAGCACCCGATGTATCATCACCCGCACTGATGCGTGAATTCAAAAAAGTGCTGGCAGACTACACGAGTCGCACCCAACGACCGTTGCACCATGTGCGCGATTTCCTGGATTGCATCCGCTCTCGCCGTCCCACTGTGGCGAACCCTGACGTCATGTATCGGTCCATGTGTATCTGCCTTGCTGCCGATATCTGCGAGCAATTGAAACGAAGCCTCAAGTTCGATCTGCAAAAGGCTGAGTTTGTCAATGACGCCGAGGCCAACCGCCTCCGCTCCCGGGCTATGCGCGCCCCGTGGCAGGTGTGATGCGGCATTCTCCAAGCGAAAAATTCCGCTCCCACTACTGCTCCGCCCCGTCAGGCTATCGTCAATATTTCAGATGTCTGATCGAGGATGGTGATTTGAATTTGAGCGAGCATGATACAATCAAATGAAACTGCTACCGCTGTTTTCGCTGTTCCTAACTATCAACAACGGCATCTGTGAAACGTTGCCCTCCGAGAGGGACTCCGTCATGGTCAACCCTCATGCCGGGCGAAATATTCAGTTGCACAGGCTGCCATGAAAATAAGAATGAAGCCGTCAGCAGCACGCCTCCAGCAATGGCTCTAGCGGCCGGTATCAAGCCACTGGTGCCATTTTATGACTTATCAGGCAAGGGCTTTAGCTTCCCCGAGATGATCCAGCCGATCTTCGATGCAACAAAGTGTGTAAAGTGCCATCAGGGAGCGGACACCAAGCCACCCGACCTACGAGCCACTCCAGTATGGGACGGAGAGGCACGTAAATCTTGGAATCAGGCGTACCATGCCCTGATCTCCACCGACAGGCTGGCACCTCCGGCCAATGACACGAACCAAGTATTGGGAGTCATCGCGGAAAAATCCAGATATAATACTTTTCCCTCGGCATTTACGGAATGGCGAGGGCGTACAGGGTTTCGTCGGTTGCAACGTAAACGACGCCATTGGCGGCGGCCATCGGCGCGGAGATGGGAGCATCGAGAGTGGTTTCGCACAGAAGCTTCTCGTCCCTGCTGGCGGCAAATATATAGAAGTTGCCCCGGCGGGTGCCGACATAAAGCTTGCCGTCGGCAACCATCGGGCTGGACCAGATTTCGCCTGTTACGTGGTGGGACCAGAGTGGTTTGCCGGTGGCGGTTTCCAAACAGTTGATGGTTTTATTGCCGGAATCGGCCGCAAACGTCAGCGCCCCGGCCACAGCAGGCGGCGTGATACTCTGTTTGAGCGGATAGGACCAGAACGTGGCTGTGGAGGTTATGTCACCGGTTTTCCCGGCATCGACACACTTGAGCCATGCTTGGTATTTTCCCCACCAAACGTCGCCACCGGCAGTCAGGTAAACGCGATCACCCACAAATACCGGCGGGGCAACAATGGTGGAAGGAGATATCTCGCGGTTGCCACTGTAGGTATGAACCTCTTTTTTGGGGGCACCCGGATCCGGGTCGTACTTCCAAATGCGCTTCAGAGTGGCGACTGTGCCGGGAGATGGCATCTCGGAAAGCGGCTCGAAGGCGTAGAGCACGCCATCACCGCCGCCGAAGCAGACCATGCGCCGCCCGTTAGCAGTGCCCAGCGACGGAATTGAATAGGTGTTGTGAAAGATGCTCGGGCCGATGTGCTCGTTATCCTTCGCAACAAGTCGGCCGGTCTTCTTGTCCAGAACAATCAGACTGGGTGCGTCCGGCCTGCGGATGACTTTGTGAGTGTTGTCCACCCCATTGTTCGAATTGATATATAGAAAGTCACCATCCAGTAGCGGGCTGCCATAAGCGGCATCATGCGGCCAAATGGCGACGTCGGTTCGCAGGTCCGTCACCCACAAGATATCCGCGTCGGTCGGCCCGACGGGAATGAGCTCCGCGCCTTTGGGCGTCTGGTGGCTGGCTTCATCGGTGAATGGCCCGTCGTTGCCGTTCGCCATGCCATTGACGTCGAGGCAGAGGACCTCTGCGCGGTTGTTAAGAAGATAGACCCGCTCGCCCTCAACGATTGCCGGCGAGGTGATCCCAACCCTTGGCCAATCCAGATAGGGATCGCCGCCGATTTTTGGAACGACGAGTTGCCACAGGAGCTTGCCGGATTTTTCATCGAGACAGAGGAAGATGCCGCGGTCGCCGGTGTGGCGGGGGTCGCGCGGCGTATCATTGTTTGTACCGACGAAGATCCTTCCTCCGGCGATGACGGGCGTGGAGTAGCTTTGCGAACCGAGGCTAACGGTCCACTTGATGCCCTGCTTGGTGGTTGGGTTAACAGTCTCGGGCAAGTGGGTTTCGCTACTAACCGGGTTTCGGGTAAATCGCTCGCCGGGCTGGGGAGAATCCGCCGCCTGAGCCGACGCGCCGCTGGCCAGCCAACTGGCTGTGACGAGATTGCAAAGGACTGAAACACTGGGAAGTTGCCGGATCATGCTATGGGATTAGGTTCGAATTGCCTGCTTCTCGGAAGCTCCAACCGATGAAACGACCGGATCGACCGCTTTCACGGGCGGAAGTGTATCGCGCATTTACCGCGCTGCAAATCAATAATACTCCTCCCATTCTTGAAAGCGGAGGATCAATTTGAGGTCATGGCCGACGGGCTGTGCGGTGCAGGATTTACCGTGGTTCAATCCACCCATCCGCCCACTGCATCGGGTGAAAGGGTGGCCGCTGATGACGAGTAGAAACATTCGGCCCACCGTCACTCACAGCTAATCCCAATGAATCATCCCACATTCCGCCACTTGACAACTTGTCTGTTAGCCGCACTCACGATGCTCTCATCCGCCGCCGCCGCTGGTCTAACGCACTTGCGCTGCGAGTACCGTGACAACCCCCTCGGCATTGACGTGCTGAAGCCGCGATTGTCTTGGTTGCTCGATGACAATGAACATAGGCAAGAAGCCGCGAAAGCCGACAGCCAAAGATCAGGAATGGCCCGGGGGCTGCGACAGATCGCCTATCAGGTACTTGTGTCCTCGACGGCGGAGATTCTCGCCAACGGCCAGGGCGACCTATGGGACAGCGGCAAGGTGACGTCCGACCAGAGCATCCAAGTTGAGTATGCCGGGAGAATGTTAGACTCATTGATGCCTTGTCATTGGAAAGTGCGTGCGTGGCTTAACGACGGCAAGACAACGGAGTGGAGTGCTCCGGGATGTTGGTCAATGGGTTTGCTCAAAGCGCAGGACTGGCAAGCGAAGTGGATAGGGTTGGATATGAAGGACGCCTGTGTGGATCCGCAGGACGCCGAGAAGCGGCGCTTGCCGGCCCGCTATTTGCGCCGTGAATTTGTGGCAGAAAGAAAGGTTCGGCGCGCCATGGCTTATGTCTGCGGTTTGGGCTTCTTCGACCTCCATATCAACGGTAGCAAGATCGGCGATCATATCATGGATCCGGTGTTCACGGAGTACAACAAGCGGGCAAGTTATGTGACATTTGACGTCACCCAGAACGTCAGGCAGGGTAGCAACGCGGTGGGTGTCATTCTTGGCAATGGCCGACTTTTTGCTCCGCGCCTCAAAAATCCCGCACCCTATCTGGATTACGGCGCTCCCAGGCTCATCGTCCAAATTGAGGTCGAGTATGACGATGGCGGCCATGCCCGGTGGCTCAGCGACAGGGGGTGGCGAGCAACTGGAGTGGGTCCGATTATCGCCAACAATGAATATGACGGCGAGGAATATGATGCCAGAAAGGAAATGCCAGGCTGGGATACGGCCGGTTTTGATGATTCAAAGTGGCGGGAAGCAGGTCTTGTGGACGGGCCAAAAGGCCAGCTTGTGGCACAGGTGATGGAACCTAACCGAGTTGTGGATATTCTCAAACCCGTCTTGGTAGCGGAACCGACACCCGGTGTGTGGATCGTGGACTTTGGGCAGGCATTCTATGGGCAAGTGCGCATCAAGGTTAGAGGTCAGGCGGGCACGACGATCAAGATGACTGCGGCTTACAGCCTGAAAGCAGATGGGACGTTGAAGACGGTGGACAACCGCAATGCAAACTGCACTGATGTTTACATTCTCAAGGGGCAAGGAGAAGAGACGTGGTGTCCGGTGCTAAAGGGTCAGGGATTGCGGCGCATTCAGATCAGCGGTTGGCCGGGCACGCCAACGCCCGATCAGTTCGAGGGATTGGTGGTCAGCACGGACGTTGCCCATGCCGGCGATTTTGCCTGTTCCAATCCGCTCATCAACAAGATTCACCGGAATATTTTCTGGGGTGCCCGCATGTACAAGCGGCATGGTGTCCCGCTGGATCCGGATCGGGATGAGCGCCAAGGCTGGCTCGGTGATCCGGCGAAGGATGCCGAAAGCGATGCATTCAATTTCAACGTCGCCGGGTTTTATTCAAAATGGCTGGGAGATATCAGGCTGGACCAACGGGGTGATGGCAGCATTGGGGATATATCTCCGAATTTTTGGGACTGGGGCAGCGGAGTATTGTGGCCCAGTGTGATCACGATTCTCCCCGAATGGTTGTACGACTTCTATGGTGACCGCCGCGCGCTAGAGGCAAACTACGAGCCGATCAAAAAATGGATGTTGTTTCATCAGGGGCGACTGGAGCCGGATTTCACGGTAAGCCAGGACAGCTACGGGGATTGGTGTGACACCTCAACGATGGACCAAGGAGGCAAGGCGATGGGCAATACCGCGATGCCTCTGCTGTCCACCGCATACTTCTTCAATAATTGTCGGATCGCAGCGCGACTGGCTCAGTTGCTGGATAAGCCGGATGATGCAAAGTTATTTTCTGCACTCGGCGAGAAGGTCAAGGATGGCTTTAACCGGAAATTCCTGGATGCCGCAACTGGCACCTATGCGGGTGACACCCA
Source organism: Verrucomicrobiota bacterium (assembly GCA_037141475.1). GTDB lineage: Bacteria > Verrucomicrobiota > Verrucomicrobiia > Verrucomicrobiales > Akkermansiaceae > Luteolibacter. Next base: position 5,348 of record JBAXCM010000036.1, read on the forward strand.
GTGTGGTTATGTGCTGGCACTGAAGTTCGGGCTCGTGCCACCGGAATTGCATGATGCTGTGGTGGCTCGCCTGATCGACAACATTCTGGTGCAGAACCAAGGGCATTTGACGGTTGGCTTGATCGGCATGCAGTGGTTGATGCAGACGCTCACGGAGGTAGGACGGCCCGATGTTGGGTTTACGATCGCGACTCAGACGACGCGGCCGAGCTGGGGGTATATGATAGGCAAAGGAGCCACCACCATCTGGGAGCGCTGGGATTGCGACACCCAAGGCGGCGGCATGAACAGCGAGGCCTTGCTGATCCTCTCAGGAAACCTCGACGCCTGGTTCTATCAGACGCTGGCCGGCATCAACTATGTTCCAGATGCACCCGGCTTCAAACACATCATCATCCACCCCCGGCCGCTGGGCGATCTGACTTGGGTAAAGGCCAATCATGAAAGCCTGTTTGGCAGAATCACCAGTGAGTGGAAACGTGACGGCAACAAGTTTACCATGGATATCACCATCCCCGCCAACACCACCGCCACCGTGCATGTGCCGGCCAAGGATCAATCTGAGGTGAGCGAGTCCGGCCGCCCCGCAGCCAATGCCACAGCCGTGAATTTCCTGCGCATGGAGAACGGGACTGCCGTCTATACCGTGGGATCAGGAACCTATCAGTTCCAGTCCACTTTGCCAGTCATGTAGTTAAGCGATCACCGCACTTCCGTCCTTCCGGTGGGTCCCCGCACCTTCGCCTCGATGCTGAAGAATCTGGACTACAGCCTCCAGTCCGGACCAACGACCAAGGAGGAAAGTGATGGGCAGTGAGATTTTCCGACGTAGCGCAAGGAATGGTGAAAGGATGGCCGCCGGTTGCCAGGTATCTCTTCACACTTGTCATATTTTTTTCACTATCATCATGAAATCACTATTGCTAACGTTGCTGATTGGGTGCTGGACGGTGGCGGCGGCCGCACCATGGAGCGAGCCCACCGAATTGCGGGCGTGGACGGCCAAGACGGGCCACAAGATTGACGCCAAAGCCGTGCAAATCGCCGATGGCAAGGTGCAACTCCAGCGCGCCGACGGCTCCAAGGTAAGCGTCGATCTCGACAAATTCAGCGATGCCGACCAAGCGATCCTGCGCAAGCACTTTGTCCAGAGCGGCCCCGCCACACCCAACCCGCCTGCGGACGCTCCCGCTAGTGCTGACTCTCCTGCAGGTGCGGACACTCCGCCGCCGGCCACAGGTCCGACTGTCAAGCCTACGGCAGGCATTGCCGCCGATGATCTTCCCTATCCGTTGGGCCAGGCCACCGCCGAAATCCCTTGCGGTGACGCCATGAGTTACTTTTTGTATCTACCTAACAGCCTCCGAAAAGGCGTCAAGCACCCGGTGTTGTTCGTGATGGGCCCTGGCGGTGGTTCCGCCGGCGATGCCGACCGTTACCGCGCTGGTGCCGAGCGCAACCACTGGATCATCGCCATCTCCAAGCAATCCAGGAACGGGTTTGAGGGCAGCCAGGACGCGATTGATGCCATGATCCGACACGTCACCACCAAACTGCCGATCAACAAGAAGCGGATGTATGTGACGGGCTTTTCAGGGGGCTCGCGCATGGCATTTGCCACCGCCGGAACCAATAAGGAGATTGCCGGCGTGATCGCCTGCGGGGCGGGCGGCCACTTGGGCAGTGCCCATCAGGTCGCCTACGGTCTGGTGGGCACCAATTGCTTCAACCGCACTGACATGTCCAATTGCTTCAAAGGATTTAAGGGCCGCGACCATGTCCTGCGGTTTTTCCCGGGACAGCACGAGTGGGCCGCCGAGGAACTCTGCGATGACGCTATCACCCACCTCAATGGCGTCTTCTTGTTCTCTAACCGGGTGGCCTACCCCGACGATTGGGCCGCCTACACCTCACAGGTCGGCGACTTGGTCGGGCAGACCGCCAAGACGACTCCACTGCGGGCTTATATGTGGTCAAGTTTTCTAACGGCCCACGGGGTCACGGAACCGAAGCTTGCCGCGCTGCATGCCACCCTCAGCAAGAGCGAGATCAACAAGCTCTATGAGAAAGGTCTCACCGACGTGAGCGAGTTCGCGCAGAAAAATTTTGGTGGCAACAGTGGCTCGCAATGGAAGGCTGACCCGAAGGTGGCTGCAGCCTGCAAGCGGGAAGCAAAAAAATTCGCTGGCACGCCGTGGGAGCAAGTCCTCAATCTCATGGCCGACGACGCCCAGAAGTTTTAGCAACCGGGCACCTAGGCGTCGTGCGTCTGTTCCCAGCGCCAATAGCGATCAACCATACCTCTGGCGAGGTTCGCCAAATCGGTGATGTGGGAGAGGCGGATCGGCTTCGGCGAGGAGGCGGCAAATGTGAAGAAAATGACACACATAGATACTTGGTAGTGGGGGGCAAACTGGCAGCTTTTGGCTTCAACGTTTTGGATTCAGCGCATGAATTCCGTGACGGATGGAATCATGACAACGCAACCAATCGGCTTCATAGGACAGGGATGGATCGGCAGAAATTACGCCGATTGCTTTGAGGCACGCGGCATTAATGTCGTTCGATACAGCCTGGAAGCGCCTTACGTCAGCAACAGACAACGAATCAAGGACTGCCGCATTGTCTTTGTCGCGGTTCCAACGCCTACAACCCCAAGCGGCTTTGACAGCAGTTTGGTGGCGTCGGCTTTAGAGAACGTCGGCCCCGGCTGCACGGCTGTGGTCAAATCCACCATCCTGCCCGGCACCACCGAAAAATTGCAGGATTTGTTCCCTGACATCTTCGTGATGCACTCGCCGGAATTCCTGGCTGAGAAGACGGCCGTTTACGATGCGGCCCACCCCAGCCGGAACATCATTGGAATCCCCCGGGACAATCACGAGTATCGGATCCGTGCAGCGGAAGTGCTGTCCGTCCTGCCCACGGCACCCTTTGAGTTGATCTGTGCAGCCAAGGAGGCCGAATTGATCAAATACGGTGCGAACGCCTTTCTGTACCTGAAAGTTGTCTATGCCAATATTCTCTATGATCTGGCGCGATCCCTGGATTGCGATTACGCAAAGGTGAGGGACATGGTGGCGGCTGACCCAAGAATCGGCGCTAGCCACCTGCAAATCGCGGATGACGGCAAGCGCGGTGCGGGTGGAAACTGTTTCATCAAGGATTTTGAGGCGTTCATCGGACTTTATGAAAAGGCCGCCGACGATCCGACTGGACTGGTGGCGCTGGAAGCCTGGCGTGACAAAAATGTGCAGTTGCTCCAAAACAGCGGCAAAAACCTGGACATGCTTCGTTGCGTCTATGGTGAAACCGCGTGACCATCCCGGCGCTTTTGAGCTGATCAAACACACCGAGGCTGCACTTCTTAGAACTTTCCGCCGAACACCACCGCAAAGCGCAACTGACCGACAAGGAATTGGCGCGTGCAAGGAAGCTCTATGAAGACAACAAGGGAGTTGCCCAAAGGGAGTTGGAGCAGGCAATTCAGGTCGGACAAGCGGTTGAGGTCCGGGTGATGGCCTATCCCGAGCGGCGATTTTCGGGCAAGATCACGGCAATCGGCGCGACCATCGATTCTAACACCCATAGGGTAACCACGCGCTCCGAGGTTTCCGACCCACAGCACGAGTTGCGCCCCGGCATGGTCGCCACCTTCACGATTTGCATTCGCAAAGACGGCGAAACGACGGCCACCCCCGTCAATGCCGTTGTTCGCGAGGGGGATGGCACCATGACGGCTTGGGTGACGACCGACCACCGTCATTTCTCGCAAAGGACGCTCAAGGTTGGGCAACAGCGGGGCGGCTGGCGGCAAATTCTCGATGGTTTGAAACCCGAGGAACTGGTCGTAACCAGCGAAGCCGTCTTCCTGAGCAACCTGCTGCAAGCCCCACCAACGGATTAGCATTCATGCCCCTTCACCCGGACTCCATTCGCCCAATAAACCCCCGCCATGCTTAACTCCTTCATTGCCTTCTGCCTGAGCCGCCGCGCGATTGTCGTGTTCGGGTTGCTGGCGTTCGCCGCCGCCGGATTCTTCGCCTACAAGCAACTGAACATAGAAGCCTATCCGAATCCTACACCTGTCATCCTGGAAATCACCGCGCAGGCACCGGGACTTTCCGCAGAAGAAATGGAGCGCTACTATACCCGTCCAATCGAGATCGGGCTCTATACAACGCCCGGAATCGAAATCATCCGCTCCACCTCGTTCTACGGCCTCTCTTTCGTTAGGGTCACATTCAAGTATGGCGTGGACTTTGACTTTGCCTATGGCCAGGCGGCGATCGCCTTGCAACAAAACGTCTCTCTTCCAGGTGGCCAGGTGCCTAACGGGACATTCGAGCTTGCCGCGCGACCTGCCGGTCAGTTTGCCCGCCGGACTCGTCGCGCAAAGGCCCGATGTCCGGCAGGCCGAAGAAAACCTGCATTCTGCCAGTGCCTTGGTCGGTGTCGCCATTGCTAATCGGCTGCCCAACATTACCCTAACGGAAAATGCCGGCAACTCTGCGCTGGCCATTGACCGGGTGTTCGCATCGGGCACCGGCTATTGGAGCCTAGGTGCGGCCGCGACCCAACCCATCTTTGAGGGTGGCACCTTGTTGCACCGGGAACGCGCGGCCAGGGCGGCTTTGCAGCAGGCGGACGCACAGTATCGGAGCACAGTTCTAACGGCCTTGCGGAATGTTGCCGACACGCTGCACGCACTGGAGCAGGACGGCGATGCCCTGACCGCAGCACGCGATGCCGAGCGTGCAGCCAAAGTTGCCCTTGATTTGACCACCCGCCAGGTACAAACTGGCTACAGCAATTCGTCCGCACTCTTGGGAGCCGAGCAAACCTATCAACAAGCCGCGATCAACTTGGTCCAAGCCCAAGCCAATCGCTTTACCGATACGGCCGCACTCTTCCAGGCACTTGGTGGCGGTTGGTGGAACAGGCGCAAGGAAGATTTGAACAGGAATTACAAGCCAAGTTTATGAATGACGAATCAAATGGGAAATCACGAATTAACACCGATGCCAACTCTCGGCGGAACCATAGCCGATTACCCAGTCAAGCGGATCAACTCCCGTGTTTTACGCCTATCAACCCTATCAGTTGTACGCCTATGTGAACCGGGGGTCAACGGGGGAGATTCTTACCAGATCAAGCCTTGTGCTACCAGTCGGCAGCACGGGATGGCCAAGGTCTCAAGTCGGCTCGAGTGGGTTGGATTATCCGGAGAGTTATATGACGAAAGCTGCGATCCCGCACCATATTCATTTGCCGGTCAAAGTCCTGACGGCGGATCACTAGGCGGCCCGTCTGGCATCATCCTTCCCTTGGGCTTTACCGCTTCCTCCAATAACGCCGTTTCCTACAGTTTTCAAAGCGGCGCAATGACCAGCTTGGCAGCACTCGACACGATTTGTCCAGATGGCGCTTATACCTTTCCCGACGGTGCAGCGGTCACTCTTTCGGGCGGCGTTTATCCCGTCACGACACAGGTTGTCTCGGTCAATGGAAGGACGCCGGTCTGGGACGTCCGGGGGAATTTGGCGATTAATCCGGCGCTTGACAATACGATAGTCTGGTCGCCCGTCAGCATCGACAATTTCTCCGCGAACGGGCATGAGAGTGTCTAGGTCCAGAACTTCAACGACTATAACTTCAAGCCGGTAACTTTCACCGTGATTTCCCGACCCGCCACGGTTCCCGGTTCTAACGTTACACTCACAGGCCCCCGGAACGGTGACGCTTCAGGCTAGCCAGGTAGGAACTGGTGACTATGCTTCCGCCGCGGAAAGCGTGGAAAACATCGACGCAAACTTCGAGCGGGTGACGGTGACCGACAACGCCACCTCCAAGATGCGCATTGTGCGGGCTGCTATCAAGGTGAACTGACCTGTTCCCTTGCAGGTGATGTAACCTGTTAGCCAGTGAGTGTTCCAACCAGCTGCGACATTCCGTGGGTCCGATCGGACCAGCAAAATGTCGCGGGAGGAGCTTACACCGCCGATGGGCTGACAACGACGAGACTAACCGGGCCGGAAGGGAGTGGGAAGAACGAGCCTCTGTCGGGTGGGAATTTCATCCTGGAGGAATGGCAGTTGTTAGCGGGATCGGAAGCGACTCGGAGACAGGCCGGTATGCCTGATGAAGAGCCTGTTGAAATAGGGAATAGATTCGAACCCGCAAGCCATTGCAATGTCAGAAATTCTCGCGTGCGGCAAATCAGCCAGCATCTGGCAGGCACGCGCCACCCGGAGATTCGCCAAATAGGCACTGAAGGATTTTCCTGTATGTTGGCGGAAGACCCTGCTGAAGCGGTCCGGACTGAGCGCCGACACCCGCGCAGCATCCGCCAAAGTGATGGATTGATCCAGATTCTCCCGAATGTGGTCGATTGCCTTGCATAGCCCGCCCGGGGCCGCCAGTGCGGCCGTTTGCGCAGCCACCGCCGCCTGTTCGCGGAGCCTGCCAACGAGGTACTCAATCAAGCTCAGGCCCGAATCTAACGAGGACCCATCCGCAGCCGGCACCGGCCCCACTTCAACGCGTGCCAGTGTCCTGCCCGAGGCTTCAATTGCCATCACACCACTAACAAAGCCGTTTCTGCAAACCGCGCGGCATAGGGGTGCCGCACCGTCTCCAGCGGTGTGGAATTGCTTGTGAAACCGCAGACACTCGACCGCAGTGTCCGACAATCCGCGTGCTTGCAGACAAGCGTCATACTGGCTCGGCGGCATCTCGAAGACTGCGCCCGCCACGACCAGCCGCACGGGCAAGCGGGTTGCTGCTGCGAAATTCCTTAGCAATTCATTTGCCCGGATGAAATACTCCCCGAATGACCCGGTTTCCGTCTCGTCAGCGGTCAGTCTCCTGTCGCGCTTCACCTGGTGGATGCTTGTTTCGGGTGATCGAGGCGGTGACGTGATCGTTTCCATGGATACATGTGTAAATCGATCAGCTCAATGGACGAGACTTGGAATGTTACGAAGTTGTCACAGTTGCCGCCGGACAGGGTCAAGAAATCAACGGATTCCGCGTAGAAAATGCCGCCAACTTTGAGTTAAGGTCGTCACGTTCTGCGAGAGCCAGAGCATCACTGAAACTTATACCAACACAATACCAGAAAGTTTATCATGAATCATCGACTTCTAATATTTTCCGTGGGTGCCGCCGCATTTGCGACTGCGTTCCACCCAGCCACGGCCCCGGCAGCACCTTGGTCATTCGGGGTCATCTCTGACACTCAGTGGACAACCGCCGACGACGGCAAGAACCCCAACACCATCGCGGCCAACATCATCAAGCAGGTGGACAGCCAGTTCATCGCCGCCAACGTCAAGCTCGTCGTTGCTATCGGCGACATGACTGACAGCGGCAGCCAGACCAACGACTATGTCCGAGCGTTATATGCGCAGGATTTGTATAACGCAGGCATTGGCTTTTATCCCACTCGTGGCAATCATGAAGCCGCCAATGGCACCTATGTGGGTTCCGGCGCGGATTTCCGTCATGCCTATCCGCAAATTGTGCCTGGTGTGAACGCAGGCATAAACAACTCCACGCCTGGAGACATCACGACGGCGCTGGTATCTCCCGCTGGCGACTTGGTCAACAACCCCCCAGCGAGTGCGACCGGTGCTCCTTTCGTTGTTGGCAACGATTTTTCCGCCCCGACAGCAGCGAATACGGCCAATGACAGCGTTTCATACGCATTCAATTACGGCAACGTGACCTTCATGTTGCTGGATCAGTTTGCATCGCCCGATTACTATACCAGCCATATTTCCGAGCAAATGGACTGGATCAATGGCACGCTTTCGGGCCGTCCCGCCAACACCCACGCCTTTGTGTTCACCCACAAGAACATGCTGGGTGGAAATCACAAGGACAACATGTTTGGCGGCCAGGTGAACTCGGCCGACCCCGGTGATTGCTACGGCTTGAACTATGGGGCGCTCTTGCCCGCCGACCAGGCCACATTCACGACCAAGACAAACTTCATCAACAGTTTCATCGGCTCAATGTGCTCCAACGACGTGAAGTATGTGATCTCCGGCCACGATCATCACCACTACAACTCGATCGTGACCAGCCCGGACCTGAAGAGCAAAGCCCACCAGCTTATCTGTGCTTCGGACAGCTCAAAATTCTATACCCCTAGCACTCCGATCTCAGGAAACGACCTGCCAGTTGAGCAGCAGTTGAACCGTATCGGTTACTATATCTTTACCGTGGACGGCCCAAGGGTGACGATTGACTACTATGCCGATGTCACGGCCAGCAATTACAAAGGCCCCTTCAATTTCGTCAAACAATCCACCACGGGCTATAGCCTGAACGGCCAGGAATTTGTGATTCAAGAAGGCGCAGCCTATACCTCCGTGACCGATAACACCACGACGGCTTCAACGAATGGCGAAACCGGCTATGTCGGCACCTCAATGTCGATTCTCAACGGTTCTAACACCAGCACGACCACGAACAACTACATCAAGGCGCAGGCCAAAGCCGTAAATACCGGGTGGGCACCCACGGCGTCCGGACTGGCCAGCGACGTGCTCTCCGTTTGGGGCCTCCAGCAAATCGGTGCCACACAAGCAGATACATACGCGCTTTCACTCAGCTACAATCCGGCCGCAGTGACGCCAGACCAAGCCGCCAGCGGTGCTTTTGTGCTAGCCAGCAAAGATTCTTTTGGCCACTGGGTCAATGCAGTTGACATGAACAAGGGCGGCGTCCGCCACTTCGTGTCTGGAGCCTATAACAGTTCCTATCCGCTCGGCACCTGCGGCGTGGATCGCGCCAGCCACACGGTCTGGGCGGTGGTCAACCATCAGGGCGATTTCGCAGCCAAGTTGGTCAATGAAGTGGTCAACTTCATCTACACCTCGGACAATCACTACGGCATCGTCCGCCCGATTTTCCGTGGCAGCTTCAATGTGACCGGCCAAACCGTCAATGAGGCCATGATCGCCCGGATGAACACCCTGCCTACGCAGACGTTCCCGAGTGACGGCGGCGTTGCCGCAGGCCAGACAGTCGGTCAAGTGGATTTCCTTATGGACACCGGCGACATTGCCAACCGCTCTGAATCCAGCAGCGCGATTGTGGCTAACCACAGCCTCAGTTATCTCGGTAACACGGTGGATTATCCCGGCCAAGCCTCGTATACTGCTCCCCGCAGCAGTGTCACATGGGGCCAGTGGCAGGCTGACTTCCTAGGCGCCGCGAACTCCGGCAATACCGCTGGCGGCCTTCTCACCCTGACCAACAGCCAGGGCCAGGGTATCCCCGTCTTCCTTTCACCCGGCAACCATGATATAAGCGACGCAATAGGCATGATTGGAAAGATTGCCACCGGCGATCGGGACGCCACATCATTTGTCCAAATCTATAACCGTATGACTCCCTATTCGGGCAAAGCACCGATCACGACGAGTGTTTTCGACGCTCCGTCCAACTATACCAACGTCAACCTACAGGTCAATTATTCCTTTGATGTCGGTGGTACGCATGTGCAGTGTGTGAATATGTTCCCGGATAAGAACATCCTGAACTGGATGACTGCCGATTTGGCCAGCGTGGCTGCCAGCACACCGGTGCTGCTATTTTGCCATGCCCCGCTCAACATGGCCGCCGGCGAAACCAAAGTGTTCGGCAATCCCTCCACGACCAGCAGCTCGGCAGCGGGGGACATTCCATTCGCTCTTACTGGCACCGACAGCTCCACGAGTTATGTGGACATGAATGCGGCCAAGCAATTTGTCGCCGATTGGCTCATCGCGCATCCCAATGTGCGGGCTCTGTTCAGCGGTCATGACAACTTCAACGGCGCGACCAATTGGAACGGCCAGGATCCGAACAACAACCTGATCGCCACCCGTGATGCCGCTTGGCCCGGCGTAGAACTCTTCCGCGTGGACTCCCCAATGAAGGGTGACTATTCCGGTGTCTCGGCCACGACTGCTCCATTGACGGGTATCGGCGATGAAACCAAACTCTCGTTCCAAGTCTATTCCTATGACATTGCCACGCGCCGCTTGACGGAACGCGAATACCTGTGGAACCCAACCGCTGATGCCACCGGCAACGGAAACTGGAGTAGCCAGTCCGTCACAATTGATCTAAGCTTGTCACCCTCCACTGCCGCCACTTTGGCTGGTCCTGCCAACGACTCGTCCGTGACCGATGGTCCCCCGACGCTGACTTGGTCAACCGTGTACGGTGCCACAGGATACACCGTGGCTGTTACCGGCCCAAGCGGCACGGTAAGTTACGATGTCACTGGCACCAGTCTGTCGCTCGCGCTACCGCTGGCTAACGGATTATATACATGGACGGTCAAGGCCAACAACATCGAAGGGAGTGGCCCCGTTTCCGCAGCGGGCAACTTCACGTTGCTCCTCCCGCCAACGCTTACCATCTCCGGGCCCGATGTGAACGGTAACATGAATGTTACATGGCCGATCAGCGCTCCAGGCTACCAGCTCCAGTTCAGTCCTGACATGAACAACTGGGTACCGGTCACCGGCTCGGGGTTCTTCCGCCTCGTCAAACCGTAGCCGAATCAAGCCGGATAGATTGATAATGATCAGCCGCCCGGCCTCTGCCGGGCGGCCTAGTTTTTAGGGCGCTACTGCGATTAAACTGAAGCAGCCAAGGGGTGGCGAAATGGTTGGTTGGCAAGCGCTGGCGGGTGGGTCGGCTCCGGGCTAGGATGAGCCTTGAGGACACTCCTAATGCGATTTAATCAACACCCTGAATTCTGAATTTGTCATAGCCCCCGACACAAAGAGAGCGCGAGAACGAGCAATTTCAGACTTTGAAGAAATTTTTCCTGCACCTTGAGGATTCGATCAGGATTTTTTTTTGCTTGTGGCTGCAACTGCGCTCAATTAGTCATTCGTCCATGTACCTGCCGATTTCCTATTGCACCTTGGCCGTGTTGCTGGCCTCGCCCTTGCCCGCTCAAGAAAAGAGCGTCAACCCAGGCGTGAATAACCAGTACAAGGACCCAAATCCAGATGAGTGGGCCACCAAGTGGGAGACCGAAAGTCGCGAGATCTTTGCCCAGCGCGAAAAAATCGTCGCATCCTGTGCGATCAAACCAGGCATGGCAGTCGCCGACATCGGCGCGGGCACCGGGTTGTTCACACGACTCTTCGCCGTGGCCGTCGGCAATGAAGGAAAGATTTTTGCAGTGGATATTGCCGACAAATTCGTGAAATATATCGATAAATCCTGCGAGGCAGCCGGACTAAAAAATGTGACCGGTGTCGTCTGCGCCGAAGACTCGGCCAAATTGCCGCCGGATTCGATCAATCTGGCCTATATCTGCGACGTCTACCACCATTTCGAGTTTCCGTACAAGACGATGGCTTCCATTCATCAAGCCTTGAAAAAGGATGGCCGGGTGGTGCTCATTGACTTCCGCAGAGAGCCGGGAGTCAGCGCTGACTGGATCGTTAAGCACGTTCGGGCTAACCAGGATACATTCACCCGGGAAATCGAATCGTGTGGTTTCAAACCCTTGCCGGACCCTGCGGAATTGAATCAGTCCCTCAAGGAAAACTATTGTGTCATCTTCCAAAAGGTCGAACCCACGAAGGGAAATCCAACTCCTTAATCGGTTGTTTCCTAACGACTCATTACCTCTCGGTCTCGCTCGAATCCTTGAAAAGCCAAAGTTGCTATCGTTAGGTCAAGTTTTCCTCACTCGTGTTTTCAAGTCTTGCGCCTTAGGTCGGGAGCGCAGCCTCACTGGATCTTCCCTAACCGTCGGCTGTGGGCAGAAGCGCAATACCTCAAACAAGTGCGAAATGCGCCCTTACTCGACCCCGTGGCGCTTTTGAGGTCGAACACTGAGTTCTGGGCTTACCCCTCCAAAATGAGCTTCCGCGCCATTCACGCCCCCTGAGCCCTGATCCTGGAGGCACCGTAAGGTTTCTCATTACTGGATGGTCGGCGGTTCATTTTGTATAAGTCGTTGCACGCAGATGGGTTGAAAATAGCAACGCCTCCACCGGCACCCCTGGAAACGCCCGCTCCATCACGTCCCGGTACGCCCGCATCTGGCTGCCATGCCGCGCAACCAACTCGCTCAAGTCCCCCAGCACGTCGGTTTTGAAATCGATCACCTCGACGCGCGTCACAGCACCCGCCGCATCGCGGTGGACGTGCAGGCGGTCGATCACACCGCTAAGCCAGCGTCCATCGACGATCGCATCGATGGGCTGCTCGCGGAACAAGACCACATTGCGTCCGCACCGTTCAAAGGTGCCGCGCAAGGCGGAAAGTTCCAGCAGGCCGGCCACCAACCGCCCCGCCTCATCGTCTGGCAAGTCCGGCGCAGTCTCATCAATCC
>JBAXCM010000037.1:0-17414 GCA_037141475.1 Verrucomicrobiota bacterium
CGGCGTCTTCACCATCGATACCACAGCTGTCACTCTCACCGCTGGCACCTGGCCCCTCGTTGATACCACGACCAAATCCTTCGGTGCTGACTTCAGCGTCGCCGGATTCACCGGTCCGGATAGCAACAACGCTTGGAAATTTGAAGACGGGACCAAAATCTGGACCTTCGACACCGCGAGCGGCAACCTGTACCTCAGCGCTCCAGCGCAGATCGTTGCCTTCGGGATTCCGGGTGCGGCTGGCGTCATCGACCAAAATGCCATGACCATCGCCCTGACCGTGCCATGGACTCCTTGGGGTGCTTCTCTGGCGGCCCTCAATCCGTCCTTCAGCGTGTCATCCGGCACCTGCAACCAAACCAGCGGATCCGCTCCGTCCCCGTCCTTTGGCGTCCAAAACCCGGCCACCTACACGGTGACAGACTTGTCTAACGGAATTACCAATGTCTATACCGTAACGGTTAACATAACTCCTCCGGCCACCGGCAAGGCGATGACCAATGTTGGCATCACGGGTGATGGTTTGGCCTGGGCAACTGACGGCAGTGGCCTCAATCTGAAAATTGTCGTTCCCAGAAGTGCTTCGTTGAGCGCTCTGGCACCGACCTTCAGCTTGTCGGCGTTCGCCACCAGCAGTCCGGCCTCTGGCACTGTGCGCAATTTCACCAGTCCGCAGACCTATACGGTTACGGCGCAGGATGGAACCACGCAGACCTACACGCTGACGGTGACGCAAATCACCAACGTTGGAACCGGCTATGAGGCGATGGTGCTCAACAGCGGTCCGGTGTCTTACTGGCCTCTCAACGAGACCAGCGGCACCACGGCTGTGGACATGGCCAGCGGCTTGAACAACATCACCTACGGCGGCACATACACTCTGGGCAGTGCCGGCCTGAGATCTGATGGCAATACATCGGTGCTGTTCACCAGCACCACCACAGCCGACAGCGGCAATACGCGAGTTGCCTACAACAACAGCCTCAACCCGAAGCAGTTCTCGGTTGAATGCTGGGTCGAGCCCACCAACACGACCGTTCAATACTTGGTTTCTCTCCAAGATCGCACCACCGGTTCACGGACGGGTTATGCCATCTGGAAGAACAATGGTTCTGCGGGCTTCGGCATGCAGTGGACAAGCTCCGGCACCACCAACCCATCCATCAATGGCGCGACGCCTGCCCTGGCGGGTCAAGTGTATCACGTCGTTGGCACCTACGATGGAACCACGTTCAAGCTGTATGTGAACGGCAAGTTGGAAGCCTTCAGCGACTCGACCTATGTGCCAGCCAGTGCGGGCCAACTCGGCTTCACCATTGGTTCGCGCAACGGCAACTCCGCCGCTCCTTCCTACATCCAGGACGTGGCTCTCTACAGCCGCGCACTGAGTGCAGCGGAAATCCTGAGCCACTACACCGGTGCTCCTGCGACGCTGAGCTATGCCGATTGGGCCACCGCCCACGGGATTAGCGGCCAGGTTGCAAGCGCCGATGCTGACCACGACGGCATGAGCAACTTCCAAGAGTATGCGTTCGGCCTCAACCCAACCAGCGGCTCGTCGGTCAATCCGATCAGCGTGCCGTTCAACAAGGCGACCGGCACGTTCTCCTACACCCGCACGGTCAACACCGGTCTAACCTACACAGTTTGGCACTCCGCTGACCTCGTGACATGGACCTCGACCGGTGCGACCCAAGGGACGGCCGTTGCTAACGGTGGTGATGTCGAGACCGTACCGGTGACACTCGACGCCAGTCTGCTGAGCGCTCCGAAACTGTTTGTCCGGGTGCAAGCTCAATAATGAATTGAGGCGGTGAGGGCGTCTAGCCCGCACTGCCTGTTTCAACCAAACCGCAAAGCCGGGAGTGCAACACTCCCGGCTTTGTCGTGTCCGGACATGGCGTCAGCAGTGTGGCAAGGTGCCTTGTAGCGGCGTGTCTGTGACCGCCAGTGACAATGCGTGCTGCGTCTTGCAGCGCGTGCCATGGGCAGCCCATGCGGCTCATGTCCTTGGAAAGCCAAAATTGCTGTCGTTAGGCCTGAGGCGCAGCCTCGTAAAATGAGGATTTTGCGCCAGAGCCGCTCCACCATCTCAGATTCCGTCCAACAATCCCTTAAGGCTGCCGAAGAAGTTGTCGAGTTCATCGGTGCTGGGTTCGGCACCGAGAATATCGTCGTAGGTGGTGTGGATGAGGTGCTCGTCGTCGAGTTCACAAATGAACGAGCTCGGTTGGCAACCGGTCTGCTGGCCCCATTTGATCCGGGTGGCGCAATAGGTCATGGTTAGAAGATCTTGGGCACGGGTAATTCCGACGTAGAGCAAGCGGCGCTCCTCGTCTTTAGTTCCCTCGGCGATGGAGCGGGTGTGTGGCAGGAATCCTTCCTCAAGGCCGACCAGATAGACAATGGGAAATTCCAGGCCCTTGGAGGCATGCAAGGTGATGAGGGTGGCACCTTGTTTTTTCTCCAAATCCTCGTCTTCGCGGTCGGATGCCAAGGCGCTGTCGTCGAGGAATGCTTGGAGGCTTTTTCCTTTGGCAGCTTGGTTGCGGAGGCTTTCGATGACGCTTTGGATGCCTTCGCCGCGTTGTTGGCGCTCGCTATCGGTTTTGCACGAGCGCTCGATCCACGGCAGATACTCAATTTCCTTGATCAAGGCGTTGAGAATCTCGGCGGGATTGTCATGGTTGATATCAATGCGGTTTTTAGCACCGGCAATGAGGGCCACAAACGCCTCAATGCAGTGGCGGGTCTTGCTGCCGAGTTGATAGGTGAAATCCGGGTCGCAGAGCGCCTGCCAGACGCTTTCGTGGTGCTCGCGGCTCCACTCGGTGGCGAGGACGGCGGTGGACTGGCCGATGCCTCGGTTAGGGGCGTTGAGGATGCGCAGCAGGGGCACATCGGCATCCGGGGCGACGAGGAGCTGGGCGTAGGCGAGGACGTCGCGCACTTCCCGGCGGTCGTAAAAACTCTGGGCGCCGACCATCCGATAGGGGATCTTGCGCTCGCGAAAGGCGAGTTCCAGCTTGCGACTTTGGCCGTTGGTGCGGAATAACACGGCGAAATGCTCCCATTCGCGGCCAACCGCCCCTCTTTCGGCAAGAATCTCCTCCGCAATAAATTCCGCCTCCTCGTCGTCGCCTGGCATCGCAACAATGCGCACCGGATCTCCTCCCTTGCGGGTCGAACGTAGGATTTTCTCCCGCCGTCCCCGGTTATGCTTGATCAGGCTGTTGGCGGTGTGCAGCACGGCGTGGGTCGATCGATAATTCTCCTCCAACCGAATAATCTTCGGATTAGGAAAGAATTTTTCAAATTGCAGGATGTTGGCAACCTCCGCGCCGCGCCAGCCGTAGATCGATTGGTCGTCATCGCCGACCACACAGACGTGATAGGGATCGGTGACGAGTTGTTGGAGCAGGCGCATTTGCAGCGCATTGGTATCCTGGAACTCATCGACGGTGACGCGACGGTAGCGTTGCTGGAAATGCAAGCGGACGTCGGCGTGCTCACGCAGGACTTTTTCGGCGAGCAGCAGCAGGTCGTCAAAATCCACGGCGTTCTGGGCGCGCAGTTCATTTTGATAGGCGACGGCAATCGTCGCAAAGTAGTCGTCCGGTATCTCAGAGGGGTCGTCCCCCTGATTCTTGGCCTTGGAAATGGCCGCCAGCACCGCGTCGGGTTTTACTTTTTCATCACTGCCACCCTTGCGGACTAACAATTGCTTGATGAGCCCCACCTGATCGGAGTGCGAGCAGATCGAGAAATTGCGTTTGTAGCCGAGTTTGTCGATGCCGCCGCGCAGGATGCGAACGCACAGCGAGTGAAACGTGCACACGGTCATGTCGGCGGCGGCCTTCTTTGAGACCATGCCGCCGATGCGCTCGCGCATCTCACTCGCCGCCTTGTTGGTGAACGTCACGGCAAGAATGTCGGCGGGCGGCACGCGCTTTTCCAGCATGTGGACGATGCGGCAGGTGACCGTGCGAGTTTTCCCGGTGCCGGCCCCGGCCAAGATCATGACGGGGCCATCGAGGGCACCGACGGCTTCGCGCTGGGCTTGGTTGAGGGAGTCGAATGAGAATGCGTTGGCCATCGGCGAACGGATGCAAGCGGGGCCGCAGGCGCTTGGCAATCCCGCAAATCCCGCCACCGCCTCAAATGCATTCGCATCAGGGGAAAATCTCGCAAATTTCCCAGTCGTTACCTAACCGAAATTTCGACGATGGCCGCAACCGCCAGCCCTTGTAATCCTGAAGTTTTTGTCCGAATGAGTGACTGCCAAAATGGAAAAAAAAGACTTGCTTCGGTAGCGTGAGGTGGAGAGAACTGCCCGGGGGTGTCAGCCCCGGCCCGCAGCAACGCGCCTCTCATCCGCATGAATTTGCTTTTTATCAACAGCCGTTTGATTTCGCCCAAGCACAGTCGCGCTCTGGCAAGTGCAACCATGCGATTTGAAGGCGATGGCGAAGAAGCGATGGAATCACCCATGCGGGACCACGGCCAAAATTGTAACCTATTGAAAACAAACGGGAAATGAATATCAAAGGAGGAGATGCCGCATGAGATTGCCCGCGCTGATCGGCCTGCTGACGGGCGTATTTTCGTCATCGGGATGGGCGGCCGATACCCGGCCACCGATGCTCACCGGTGAAGCGCTGCCGCTGCTGCCGCAACATTTGGTGGAATTCGTGCTGGAAACCGTCGGGGCTCCTGGCTGGTTGGTGGGATTGGGGTCGTTTGCAGCGGCGGCCGGCACGGTGGTGGGGGTGTTTTTATCGGCCTTCGCCTTGTTATCGCTGATTGAGCGCAAGACACTGGCGCGCATCCAGAACCGCATCGGCCCGAACCGGGCGGGGATCTTCGGTATTCTACAACCGGTGGCCGACGGCATCAAAATGCTCACCAAGGAGGACATCGTGCCGAGCAAGGCCGAGTGGTTCCTGCATTTGTTAGCACCAATTTTGATTGTGCTGCCGTCGATTCTGGCGCTGGGCGTCATTCCCTATGGCCGCGAGTGGAACCCGGTGCCCTTGGAGCTGGGTTTGGTATTCTTTTTTGCGGTGGGCACCATGACCGAAGTGGCGGTGTTCATTGCCGGTTGGGCGAGCGGCTCAAAATTTCCGATGCTCGGTGCGATGCGGGCCATCTCGCAGATGGTGAGTTATGAATTGCCGCTCATCATCTCGGCGTTGAGCGTGGTGATGCTCTCCGGCACCTTGTCGCTGGCTGGCATCGTGGCAAACCAGGGAGGATATCATCTCGGATTTATTCCGGCTTGGAACATTCTAACGCCATGGGGATTTGTCGCGGGCATGGTGTTTGCGATTGCCGCCAACGCGGAGAGCAACCGCTGCCCGTTCGACTTGCCGGAAGGCGAGTCTGAGATTGTCGCGGGGCACATGACTGAGTACTCCGGCTTCAAGTACGCCTTGTTCTTCATGGGCGAATACCTCGGCCTCTTCGCCATCTCCGGCCTAGGCATCACCTTGTTCCTCGGTGGCTGGCAGGCACCTCTGCCCGGCCTCGATTTCGTCCCGTCGTGGATCTGGTTTTTTGGAAAACTCGCCGTGGTCATCTTCGTGTTCCTATGGGTGCGCGGCACCTTCCCTCGAGTGCGAATCGACCAATTGATGCGCTTCGCCTGGTTGTGCCTCATTCCTATCGCATTGCTCACCCTGCCGGTGGCTGCACTGTGGAAATTCTCGGGCGAAGGAGCCCTCGGCTGGCTGCTGTGCTCGGCCGTCCTGGCCGTTCCATTCATCATCATCACCGTCATTTTCAACCGCCGCATGGCCCCAGCCATCCGCACCTACCACTACGCCGAATGATTCCTCTGCTCATTCTATCACCATTGATCCTCCTCGCCGCGCTGGGTGCTGTGTGGAAGGCGCGGCCGGTCCACGCTGCGCTGTTGCTGGCCCTAACTCTAGCGCTGATGGCGGTTCTCTATCTGACGATCGGGGCCGAGTTCATCGGCTTGGTCCAATTTATGGTATATGTCGGTGGGGTCGCCATTCTTATCGTCTTCGCCCTGCTCATCACCCGCCCAGGTGATGAGGCTGCGGAACTCGACCGCCGTCCACGCTCGCTCGGCGTGGGACTGGCCTGCGTGGTGCCGGTGCTGGGCCTGTTGCTATTTGCGTTTTTCAAAGGCTTGCCGACTGCATTGGCCGTAGATACCAATCCCGCATTGCCGGTGCAGGCGCTGGGCAAGGAGTTATTTGAAAATTCGGTGCCAGCGGTGTTGGCGGTGGGTGTGTTGCTCACTGCGGTGTTGATAGGCGCGGCCTTGTTTGCCCGCGAGACCGGCGACAAACCAGAACCCCCAACCAGCCGATGACTCCCTTCCCCTTGCTCCTCACTCTCTCCGCGCTGCTTTTTGTGCTCGGACTATTTGCTGTGCTCAGCCGCCGCAACGCCATTCTCGTCCTCGTCGGCATCGAGCTGATGCTCAACGCCGCCAACCTCAACTTCATCGCCTTTTGGCGCTACGGCCCACAAGACGCCGACCTAACAGGTCCGCTGTTTGTGTTATTTTCCATTGCCATCGCAGCGGCCGAGGCCGCAGTGGGTTTGGCCATTATCCTGATGAACTTCCGCCACACCCGTTCCACTGATCTCAACCGCCTCGATTCCCTCCATGGCTGACGCGCTCTCCCCCTATCTCCCAACCCTGCTCTGGCTGGTGCCGCTGCTGCCGCTGATGGCTGGTGGCATCACAGCTTTTATGCCTAACCGGATGGGCCGGCCCGCCTCGTGGCTGGCGATCGCCGCGCTTCTGATATCATGTGTGATTGCGGTGGCAGGCCTCGCCTGCTCACTCACTCCGGCACACGAGCATGCGCCTACGCCGCCGGTTTACACATGGTTCAGCTTTGGCGACGTGGCGCTGCAGGTTGGGCTTGTGTTAGATCCGCTGAGTGCGGCAATGGGAGCGATGGTGACGTTTGTGGCGTTGTGGATATTCATCTACAGCACCGGATACATGAAGCACGAGCTGCGCTTTGGCCGGTTCTTCTGTTTCCTCTCGCTATTTTCCGGCGCGATGTTGCTGGTTGTCTATTCCAACAGTTTGCTGTTGTTATTCATGGCTTGGGAATTGGTGGGGCTCGCGTCCTATCTGCTGATCGGTTATTATTTTGAAAAACCCTCGGCGGCAGCAGCGGCACAGAAAGCCTTCATCACCACCCGGGTGGGCGACATGGCATTTTTCCTCGGCATGATCTGGCTCTACGGCCAATCTCACACGCTGTTGTTTTTCGACCACGGCCGCGGCCTGCTGGAGACCGATGTCCTTGGCTCCCTGGCTGGCATCACCACGGTCGGCGGCCTGACGGTCTCGGCAGCAGCGGCACTGCTTTTGTTAGTAGGTGCGATGGGCAAATCCGGTCAAGTGCCGTTGCACACATGGCTGCCAGACGCGATGGAAGGACCGACCCCGGTATCTGCCTTGATTCATGCGGCGACGATGGTGGCGGCCGGGGTATTCCTCGTTGCCCGCACCCACCCGATTTTCATGAACAGCGGCATCACCGGCCTGCCGTTGAGCGCCACCGCTTGGATCGGCGGGATCACCGCGCTGTACGCCGCCTGCGTGGCGCTCGGGCAAAATGATATCAAACGAATCCTAGCGTATTCGACGGTATCGCAGCTCGGATTAATGATGGTGGCGCTGGGCACCGGCGGGGTGGCGGCAGCGATGTTTCATTTGATAGCCCACGCGTTCTTCAAGGCCCTGCTATTCCTATCCGCCGGTTCGGTGATTCACGGTTGCCATGACGAGCAGGACATCCGGCGCATGGGTGGACTGGCCAAGGCGATGCCCAAAACATTCTTCGCTTATGCCATCGGCATGATGGCGCTGGCTGGCTTCCCGTTCGTGTTCTCCGGCTTCTGGAGCAAGGAAGCGGTGTTGCACCAAGCAGAAACCTGGCCCGGTGGGCACGGTCCGTTTTTGCTAGCGGCGACGGCGGCATTACTAACGGCATTTTACATGACGCGGCAGGCGTTGTTGGTATTCTTTGGCAAGCCGCGCAGCCCCGGGGTTTCCCATCCGCACGAAAGCCCGCCGGTCATGCTGGTGCCGCTGTTTGTGTTGGCCGCCGGCGCGGTATTGCTGGCACTCGTCGGCACACCCGCTTGGCCGTGGTTCGAGGAATGGCTGACCGGCGAGTCGGCCGTGTTTAATATCTGGGCCCTGGCCAAACCTGAAGCGCTCCAGCTCATCGGCTTGTCGTTGGCGCTGTTCACCACCGGGGTGACCGCCTCATGGCTGGTCTATCGCAATCCGTCCAGCGACAGCCGCGCGCCCGATCCGCTGGAAAGCAAACTCGGCGGAGTCTGGAAATTCCTCGGCGACGGCATGCGTTTTGATGCCACCTATGACAAGTGCATCATAGCGCCGCTCGCAGCGCTGGCCCGCGTGGTCGATGCCATCGAGCGCCAATTGTTTGTGCCGCTCATGGCGCTGGCCGAGGGGTTCATCAAGCTGGTGGGCCGCTGGACCGGCAGCGCCGATGAAAAGGGCCTCAACGACGGGTTCAACCAAATTTGCTCCGGCCTGCAGGGCAGCGCCGATTCCGCCTCCGCCTGCCAATCCGGACGGCCCCAGGCCTATCTGCGCGCCATCGGCCTCGGCGCTTCGGTTCTGCTCATCCTTTACTTCTGGCTCATCGCATAACTCCGCCATGTTGTTACTTTCACTGCTATTGATTCCCTTGCTAGGTGCCGCCATCCTCGGTGGCTGGCAGGGCTTGGGCAAGTCCTGCGCCAGGCACCTGGCCATCATCTGGGCCTTGCTGCCATTGGTGTTGGCGGTGTTCATCGGCGCGCACCAAGTGGAACCAACCAACGGCGTGCTTGCCGCGTGGGAAAGCCGCTGGCTGCCGGACGCGGGCATCTCGCTGCGCTTTGCGGTGGATGGCACGTCGTGGTTGTTCCTGTTGCTAACCAGTTTGGTCACGCTCTTCGCGCTCGCCGCCTCGGTGCGCCTCGAGGTAGGCGGCCGCGCCTACTGTGCGCTGATATTAGTGCTCGAAAGCATGCTCTTCGGGGTGTTCACCGCACGCCATTTCATCCCGTGGTTTCTGTGCTGGGAAATGACCCTCATTCCTTCCTATCTGCTCATCCGGCTGTGGGGCGGACCCGGCGCGCCGCGTGCCGCACTGCGGTTTTTCATCATGACGCTGGGCGGCAGCGTGTTCATGTTGTTGGGGTTTTTGGCGCTGCAACTCGCGGTGGGCACCATGGATTTCACCAAACTCGCGACCCTTGCCGCCAACCACGAATTGCTGCCTAAAATGGCCGCCACTTTTGCCGGCACCGGCTACAGCGGGCAAACCCTGCTAGGCGCGGTGGCGGTGTGCGTGTTTCTGGGGCTGGCGGTGAAGTTGCCGGTGTTTCCGTTCCACGCGTGGTTGCCGGCAGCTTATGCCGAAGCACCCACCCCGGTGACGATGCTTCTAACCGGACTGCTGTCGAAAATGGGAGTGTACGGCCTGCTGCGGATTTTGCTGCCGATTTTCCCCGAGGTGTTGCCGGGGCTCGCTCCAAGCCTGATGGTATTGGCGGTACTCACTATTTTGTTAGGCGCGGTGGCGGCTTTGGCCCAGCGCGATTTGAAACGCATTCTGGCGTACTCGTCGGTTAATCACCTCGGCTATTGCGCGATGGCGGTGGTGGCGGCGGCGGCGCTGCAGACGGACCGCAGTGCGCATGCGGCGGTTATTTCCGGCACGATTTTGCAGGCGTTCAACCACGGGATCATCGCCAGCACGATCTTTTTCTGCATCGGGTTGATGGAGCAACGCAGTGGCGGTGCCCGCACGCTAACGGATTTCGGCGGACTGCGGGCGCAGGTGCCGGTGCTCTGCTCCATGATGGGTCTGGCCGTGTTTGCCTCGCTCGGCTTGCCGGGCCTCAGCGGTTTTGTTGGAGAGTTTCTGATTTTCACCGGAGTGTTTGCGTTGGTGCCGTGGGCGGCGGCGCTGGCGGTCATCGGACTGTTGCTCACGGCGGTGTTTTTCCTGCGGATGGTGCGACTGGTGTTTCACGGTCCGCTCAACCCGGCCTGCGCCAGGTGGCCTGACTTATCTAACGGCGAGCGCTGGATCCTCGCTCCAGCCATCGCGCTGATCATCATTCCGGGGCTGTGGCCCGAAGCTTTACTCCATTGTCTCAACGCCGACACCGTGCGGCTTCTCGATCTCCTCCGCATCTTGCCATGACTCCCGCCTGGACCCTTATTTCCGCGTTTGCCGGGGCCTTGTTAGTGCTCCTTCTGCCCGCCCGCTCCGCCGGCATGGCCCGCGTCGTCGCCTTGCTAGCATCCGCCACCGGCGCACTGGCCGCCGCCGCCGCCTGCCTCGCAAAATTGCAACATCCGGATGCCCCGGCCTGGTCATTTGACCGGCCGTGGATTCCCCATTTGGGGATTCAATTTCACTTGGCGGCCAACGGCTTGAGCCTGTCATTGTTGCTGCTAACCGGGCTGGTGGCCATTGCCGGTGTGTTGTTCTCGTGGAATGTGACGCAGCGACCGCGGGCATTCTTCGCATTTTTCATGACCATCATTGGTGGCGTGTACGGGGTGTTCTTGAGCCGCGACGCATTTCTGTTATTTGTGTTTTATGAGATTGTGATTTTGCCCAAGTACATGCTCATCGCCATCTGGGGCTCGACCAACCGTGAGTATGGCGCGATGAAGCTTACCATGTATTCGATCGGCTCCAGTGCCCTGATTCTCATCGGCCTGGTAGTTGCCTATGCGGCGGCCGGCGGCACCAGCTTCGACCTCGACTATCTGGCCAGCTTCAAATATGCGCCGTCGCTGCAAAGCTGGGCATTTCCGGTGTTGTTCCTTGGCTTCGGGGTGCTGGCGGGCATGTGGCCGTTCCACACATGGGCCCCCACTGGCCACGTGGCTGCACCTACAGCAGCGTCCATGCTGCTGGCCGGGGTGGTGATGAAACTCGGCGCATACGGCGCGCTGTGCGTGGCGATGCCCTTGTTTCCGCAAGGCTTTGCTGAGTGGCGGTTGGTCATTGCCGGGCTGGCGGTCGTCGGCATCATTTATGGCGCACTAACCGCCTTGACGCAGAAGGACCTGAAATTTGTCATTGGTTACTCGAGCGTGAGTCACATGGGGTTTATTTTGCTAGGTTTAGCGACTGCGACCCACTGGGGTTTGCGTGGCGGGATGTTGCAAATGATATCTCACGGGATTGTCGCGGGGCTGTTGTTCGGCATCGCGGGCAGGGTCGTGTATGAACGGACCCATACTCGGGACCTAACCGCGCTGGGGGCTTTCGACTTATGGCGCACATTGCCGGGGGCGGCCTTTGCCTTCACACTGGCCACTGCGGCCTCGATGGGTTTGCCGGGCTTCAGTGGTTTTGTGGCGGAAATTTCGGTGGGCATTGGCGTCTGGGAATCCGACCCTTGGCTGATTGCGCCAGTGGCTGTGGGCATCATCGTCACCGGGGCGTTCTCGCTGCGGGCCATGCACCGTGCGTTTTTCCCGGTTAGGGATGCCACCGCAGCTGCCGCGGCCATGTTGCCGCCGCTCACGTGGCCGGAGATTTCTGCCATTGCGTTGTTGATCAGTGTGTCGCTGGCCATCGGTGTCTATCCGCTGCCGTGGGTGACGCTCATCGACGACGGTCTCAATTCGCCTTTGTTCCACTCGATCCTAGCCCTGCCGTGAACTACTACGCACTTTTTCTTCAACTATTGCCAGAGGCCGTGCTGGTGATCACGGCGTTGGTGCTGCTCGGGGTGGCCGTGGCCATCGAAGCGAAAACCCGCCGGCCCATTGCCATGGAGTGGGCCATTGCCATTTCATGCGTGGGCATTGTGGGTGCCTGTGCGGCGCTCAACTTTGGTCCGGCTCATGCCGAATCGGCAAGCACACTGCTGGTGATGGACCCGCTGGCGCGAGTGTTCAAGGCGGTGGTGTTAGGACTTGGTCTGTTAGCGGTGCTGCTGCCGCCGGCGCAGCGCGAAATCAGTCAGCCGGGAGAATTTCATGCACTGGTGTTGTTTGCGATCACCGGCTTGTTGCTAACCGTCGGCACCGATCACCTGCTGTTCTTGTTTGTGGCGCTCGAACTGGCGAGCCTCTCAATGTACCTGCTAGCCGGATTTTCGCGCAGCGCCAAGGCGGCGGAGGCATCACTGAAATACTTCCTGTTCGGCGGAGTGTCCGCAGCGTTCTTCCTTTTCGGCCTCAGCCTCATCTATGGGTTTTGCCATGCCCTCACCGTGCCGACCATCGCCGCCGCGCTCACCGCAGGACCGCTCCCGCCATTCGCTGTGGTCGGGCTGTTGATGGTCATCGTGGGTCTGGGCTTCAAGCTGGCGGCCGCGCCGTTCCACTACTGGGCACCCGATGTTTATCAAGGAGCACCGGCCACCAGTGTGGCCCTGATCGCAGCGGCATCCAAGGCGGTGGGTGCGGTGGTTCTGGTGCGCTTGTTGTTGTTGGGCTTCCGTGAGTGTGCCGGCTCGGCGGTTTGGGGGCTGATGCACCCCGGTTGGTCGCTGTGGCTAGCGGTGCTGGCGGCCGTGTCGATGGTTCTCGGCAATGTTTTGGCGCTCGCGCAAACCAGTGTGCGACGATTGCTCGCCTACTCAGCGGTGGCTAACACCGGCTATTTGCTCGTCGCACTTTCCGCCAATGGTGAGTATGCCGCCGGGGCGGCACTGTTTTACGTGGTCGTCTATGGCCTGGCCACCTTCGGAGCTCTGGCGGTCACCGCAGCTGTCGAACGCGAGCGCGGCGACGACTCACTGGGTGCTTTTGCCGGACTGGTCCACCGCTCGCCACTGCAAGCTGTGGCGCTGCTTATATTTCTAACATCATTGGCAGGGGTGCCGCCATTGGCTGGCTTTGCGGGCAAGTTCATGATGTTTGGCGCTGCGATGGCCGAATCCACCACTCCTCAGGGGACGCCAGGTCTCACTTGGTTGGTGGGACTGGCGGCGGTGATGAGTGCCATTTCGCTTTATTACTATCTGACTGTGCTGAAACAGGCGTTTGTCAGAGAGGCTGCGGATGCAACGCCGGTCGAGCTAAGCACGTCGCACCGGATGGCACTGCTGATTCCGGCGGTTCTGTTAGTCGCACTGGGCCTGTTCCCGGCCTTGTTGCTCAGCCCGCTGACCCGCGCGCTCTGCATCACACTTGCCAAGCTTCTCTGAATCCGTCACAAGCGCGGGCATGGAGCGCGAGGAAATGTCATTGGAGCGCCGCTTGCGGCAGGAAATCTTGTTGGCGAGGGAGCGGGTGTACCGGTTCGGAAAGGCCACCCCTATCGAGCGCCTGATCGTGCCCGGGCCCGGCCCGGAAATTTGGGTCAAGCGAGAGGACATCTCACCCGTCAAGGCCTACAAATGGCGCGGCGCGTGCAACCGCATGGCAGTCCTCAGCCCGGCAGAGGCAGCTCGCGGGGTGGTCAGCGCCTCGGCCGGCAATCATGCCCAGGGCGTGGCGCTTGCGGCGCGGACGTTGGGCATTGCGGCACGCATTTACATGCCTCGGCCCACGCCGCGAGTGAAGCAAGCTGCGGTGCGCCAACTCGGGGGCGAGTGGGTGGAAATCCATCTGGCCGGCGACGCCTACGACGACGCGGTGGCCGCAGCAAGGCTGGATGAAGCGACCAGCGGCTCGATTTACATCCATGCCTACGACGACCTCCAGGTCATGGCCGGTCAAGGCACACTGGCCGATGAAGTGGTGCTTTCCGGTCACGGTCCGTTTGATGCGGCCTACCTGCAAATTGGGGGTGGTGGGATGGCGGCCGGGGTGGCCACTTGGTTAAAAACCTACTGGCCCGAGATGCGGATGATCGGTGTGGAGGGGGTCGGTCAGGCGTCGATGCAAGCCGCTTTGGCCGCCGGGCAGACTGTTGCGCTGGAGCAACTCGATCTATTTTGCGATGGCACGGCAGTTAGGAAAGCCGGTGAGTTGCCATTTCAAATTTGCCGGAGCGTCCTCGATCACATTGAGACGGTGACAAACGGCGAGGTCTGCCAAGCGATCCGCACGCTCTGGGACGGTCTGCGCTGCATTTCCGAGCCCGCCGGAGCCATGGGACTGGCGGCAGTCATGAAAAACCGTGAGGCCCTTGTCGGCCAGCGTGTGCTGGTGATTCTGTGCGGTGCCAACATCGACTTCCTGCAACTCGGGGCCATCGCCCAAGCGTTGGACCTATCCAACGCCACGAGCCGAACCCTGCGTGTGCACATCCCCGAGCGCCCAGGCACCATGCTCGATTTGTTAGACTCATGTTTCCAGGGGATCAACCTTGCCGATTTTCAATACGGCAAAAGCGACCCGTCGGAAGCCTGGCCGGTGTTCACAGTCACAGCCGATGATCCGGCGGTCATCGCCGCCTTACCGGCCAACCTCGATGCCCACGGCTTCGCCTGGCAGGATCTAACAGGAGCCACGGACGTCGCCTTCCGCGCCATCCCGTTGCGCGGCGATTTGCTGCAGCATCCAGCGTTTTTGCGCTTGGATTTTTACGAGCGTCCCGGGGCATTGCATGAATTTCTAAGCCAGCACATCCGCGGCTGCGCCAGTCTTTGCTATTTCAATTACCGGCAAAGCGGCGAACGCATCGGCCGGGCACTCATTGGCTTGGATTTCGCTTCCTCTGAGGCCAGGTCCCAACTGCTGGCGACCTTACCAAGCCGCGGTGACGGCTACCGGCTGTGCGAGAGGATGGATCCCGCTGCCCAGCGGCGTCTGGTTGGTTATTGATACCGTCGCTCATGATTCATTCGGCGATCTAACAAATCAAACTCTGAGGGATGTGTCTTGTGGGCAACTGTCTAAGGCCGGATTTGCATTCGAAGCGGCCTTTAACTTTCAACGACTCTAGCGAAACTTTGATGGAGTGGGCGGTGTCCACAGTTTGGCCTGAAGTGCCAAAAGCGGCTGCGGGGCTGGGCTTGTCTTGGCGGTGGCCGGGCGGTGGAGGCGTGCCGTGGGAGGTCCGATTTGGAGCGGGCGGCGGGTGGCTAACCGGTTACTGCGAGGGGTGCCACCGAAGAGAGCCACCTTGACCTCTTTTGCGGCGAACATCTGGGGAGCGGAATGGCCGACCCCGCGAGTCTCGATTTTTCGCCAGTTGAAGGCCCATTTCTTTTTGGCGGCGAGATTTCGGGCCATGATAAAACAAGCGCGGCCACGTTCAACGCGGCTCTGTCCTTGAAGCATGGCCATCGAGGAATCGTCAAAATTGGCGATTGCTGCGGTGTCGCCAGTCCCGAGATAGAGGGTGAGAGGACTGGCTAGGTAGCTGCGCAGCACGTCGTCTGAGCTGAGGTGCGGGGGGAGGCCGCCGAAGCCGTAGCCGTAAGGCATCTCACGGGTCGGAAATAACAACGAGCTGGGATTGGCAACGACAATGCGGCTCGCCTCGCCCGGTGAAAAGGCGGCCATACGGGCGAGAAATTGTCCCCCTGCCGAGTGCCCGATGAGGTAGTAAGGCAGCTCGGGACGCCCCTCAATGTCTCTCACATGGGCGACCAATCGGTGAACAATGGTGTACGTCCATTGAGCTTGGGGCTGGGCTTTGCCGTTGCGCAGCACGCCGCCGCGCTGGTAGCGCTCGCTGGTGAAGCGGCGCTGGTCAAACTCAGGGGCGACGACCATCACCTTGAATTTCTCGGCCATGCTGATGGCATGATTGCGGTATTCCTCGGCATTGCGGTCCACGCCGTGGAATACCACCAGCAGCGGGCCATTCACATAGCCGGTCGGCTTGTAGGTGAAAGCAGTAATCGGATTGGAGGCAGGCATGGTGATGCAGCCGGAGCCCACTGGCAGCGGCCTTGCCGTCAGAGCCGAGACCCCCTGGAGGGATCCGAGCAGGGTAGCGAAGAAGAGGGCGAGGATTCTCATGGGCGGGCTGAGGAAGGGGGCAGTCTTGATGGGCATGAGATTGGATTCGGGTCGGAAAACCCGATGATACTGCCGATAGAGTGACTTACAAACGATTTTTGAAAGAATTGCATCAGAGCTGGAGTGGTTGGCAAAATTCGAGCATCGCTGGCAATTGAGGATGGTTGAATTGCGGATGTTCAGAAGAGCCTTGGCAAGACAGGTGTGGATGTTATGGTCCCGGTTGAAGATATCCCTTTCTTATGCATGCCAACCCAAAGAAGAATTTTCTAGCAGCCATGCTGCTAGGCCTCGGTGCGATACTGGCCAGTGCCTGGGCAGCGCCGGGCCAAGCCGTTGAGTGGATGGTGGATGGCGGCACGCTTGAGCCATCGACGACGATTGAGGTGCGTTTTGACCGGGACATGGTGGAGCAGGAGGAGGTGGGCACGGCGGCCAAGCCTGCGTTGGCGGTGGAACCGGCGTTGGCAGGGGCGTTCACTTGGCTGAGTCGGCGGAGCGGCGTTTATGTGCCATCGGAGGTGCCTGGGATGGGTATGGCTTTTACTTTCACGTTGGTGCCGGGGCTCAAGGATGCACGCAATGAGCCCGTGAAGGCGACGTTGCATACGACCCTTAAGACGCCTTCATTTGATTTTTTTGAATTAAGCCGCGACGGGAACGAGGAGACGCAGCCCGTTCCGGAGCATCAACTGACGCTGAATCGGGACGTGAAATTGGGAGGTGCGGCGGAGTTATTCCGCTACGTCGCCGACGACGGCAAGTCCGTTGCCGCCTTGGTGAGCTATGCCCAAAGATTCCAATATTTTTACGGCAACAAGGACACGGAAGATTGGGAAAGGCGCTGGCTGCTCTCAAGAGTGGCCAGCCCGCCCGCCGAAGAAGACGCCGAGAAATCCGATGACGAAGATGAAAACGCCGAGGCCCCGCCAGTAAAAAACCGCCTCATCGTCAAGCCGTCATCGCCCCTTGCACCGGGGCCGCTGTGGCGGCTTGAGATCAAGCCGGGTCTCGAATCACTCACGGGTGGCTACCACATCGCCGCCAAGAATTCCATCAAAGTCGGCCGCGTGCTGCCATTCACACTCGCGCCACTCGCCACCTCAAGCTACCTCAACGGCGGCCGCCAACTGACGCTCGAATTTTCCGACGACCTCGCACCTGACGTCAGCGAGGAGACTGCTGGAAAGTTTTTCCGGATCAGCCCGGAGGTCAAGGGCCTGCACTTTGACCAGGGGTGGCATGGGTTGACGATTCGGGGCGAGTTTGAGCGGGAGACCGGGTATCAGCTTGAGATTGATGCCTCGCTTTTGTCGCAGGGCGGTCTGCCGCTGGCGGGCAAAGCCACCCGCAGTTTCCGTTTTGCCCCGGTGAGTCCCCGCATCTATCTGCCAGAGATTACCGGCCACCAGCGTGTTGACGGGCAGCGGAAATTTCCTGTGCGCTCGGTGAATTTGAAGGCGATGCGGGTGATTGCCCGGCTCGTCGAGCCGGCCAAAGC
>JBAXCM010000038.1:0-16883 GCA_037141475.1 Verrucomicrobiota bacterium
GGTGATTGCCGTGGCAGCGAGTGTCTGCACCCCAGCATCCACTTGAGCGACGGTTGTGTAGTTGCCTGACGCACCTGCGATCGACGCTGTTGACCAATCCGCGGCGGGAGGCGCTGTGGCAAAGGTCTGCACGCCTGTCGTATTGGAGGCTGACAGCGAAATCGCAGCATGGCTGTGGGCGGCCATGATAAAGAATGCGGCGAGGATTGGGCGCTTCATGGGTTTGGTGGGATTGGGTTGGGGATCGAATTGTGGGCGGGGTTAAGCGCGGCAAGCGCCTGCCGTGATATCTCGGTCAGAGTGGCGGAGCCGCGCTCCAGATTGGGCAGGGATTCGATGTGCCTAACGAGATCCTCCCAGGCGCGGCGCGACTCGTCGTGGCGTCCGGCTTGGGCGAGCAGTGCGGCGCGTTTTGCCAGCATTGGTTCGGGCCGCGGCATGAGTTTGGTCATTGTGTCAATGCGCGTTAGCGCCGCGTCGTAGCGGCCGGCGGCGGACTCCAATTCCATTGCCTTGAGCACAAGGGCTGGCACGTTGCCTTGGCTGGCGATCCCGCGTTGGATCGTCGCGATGGCCTCGTCGCCGAGTTTTTGTTGGGAAAGGATTTCGGCAACCTCGAGGAACACGTCCGGGTCGGGATGGGATATCTGCTTCAACGCGTCGCGATAGTCAGCGAGGCATGGTGCCCACAGACCTTGGGCAGCGAAGATGCGCGCACGTTCCAGCAAGGCCGGTCCGTCATCGGCGTGCTTGCCCAGATAGGTATCGAGCACCTGGCGGGCACCGTCGAGGTCGTCGCCGATCGCCATGGCTCGCGCTCGGGTGACGCTGAAGTCCAGTTCGCTACCGGGCGGTTTCAAGCTGTCGGCGATATCGAGTTGCTCCAGAGCCAATTTCCAGTCATCGTTTTCGACATAGGCTAGGGCGAGTTGGTGGCGCGCGACAACATTGTCGGGTTGGCGTTTGATTTTGGCGGTATAAAGCTCCACCCGCTCTTCATGATTGCCATGGCCGTGGAGTGACCCTGCCAATGCCAAGGCGATAACCAGTGCAAGCGGCAGTGAAGGAGTCCGCGTCATGGCTGATGGGGGAAGGTGAAAGCCGGTTGCGCCGCAGGCTGGGTGCAGGACGTCAGCGCCGTCAATGCCTGCCGGGCGCGTTCGCTCAGCAGCGACATGGAATGGCTGCCGCGTTCGGCTGCGGGCAGACCCTTGAGATGTTCGATGAGCGAGCGCCAGGCGGCCATCGATTCATCCGCACGCCCAGCCTCAGCGAGAATGCGGGCGCATTTCTCCATCCATGGCTCGGGCCGCGGGGCGGACTGTTGGAATTTTTGGAGCCGGGCCAAAGCCGACTCAAAGCGGGTGGCGTTCACTTCGATTTCAACCAGTTTGAGTTGCAGCGACGGAACGTTGCCCAGGCGCGCCAAGGCATCTTCCAACACCCGAACCGACTCATCGGTCTTGCCATGACTCGCCAGCGCCTGCGCCACTTCCTGAATCAAGTCCGGCTCGGCATCCGTTTGGTTGGCCAATGCCGCTTGGAAATCCTCAAGCGCCGCCTGCTCCATGCCGAGTTGCGTCTCCACCCGCGCCCGTGATGCCAGGGCTCCCCAATGAGCCGGATGTTTTTTTAGAAATGCGTCCAGAGCGGCCTTGGCCTCTAACGGCTTCCCCTGTTGATCGAGGATTTTCCCTTGCCACCACTGCACCGGATATTCCCCTGGTGCCAGGATTTCAGCCCGATCCAGATCGTGTGAGGCCGCCACCCAATCGGTGTGCTCAATCTCCAACAGCGCGCGCCGATACCACAACCCGCCGTTGTCAGGTTGCTCGGCCAAACGCGCCTCAAGCGCGGTCATGAGCGCGGAATGCGTGCCGTGGCCGGTCGCTCGCGGCAAGACCGACCCAACCACCATCACCGCAAGCAGGCCCTGCCAAACCGTTGCCCGCTGGCTGTTCCCAAAAAATTGTCCCGGCTGCGCAACGAATGCCGTGAACCAAGGTAGCGAGGAAGACGGCGCGAGAGGGAAAGCGGTGGAAATCCGCCCCATGCCTGAGGCTATCAGGCGACGGATCGACGCGCTTGGCAGCGAAACATTTCGAACAGGAATCGTCATTGCAATCATTGCGCTTTGGGGAAATTACCTATCAGGTCTGATTCGACAAGGATTATTTTAGGAAACTTTCGTCTTGATTTAATGCCCGGCAATTGCTTTCCCGGTGAAGGCAGTTGAAAGAGCCGGTGTACGGGGGATGAAGTGGTGTTTCGGTGTTTCGGTGGGAGAGAAAGAATCAGTCGCTGCGTATCGATTCTTTCGCTTTTCAATTACTGATTCGCCGAAACACCGGCCCCCGCAGCGGCCAGAATCATAGAAGAACTCCTCAACTCCCAAATGACTTATCCAGTCCCTCCACCTCAGTCTGACTCTGCCCTTACAAACGTATCAACAGCAACATTGCATCCCAATCTGTCAAGCCGAGGAAGCCGCACCGGCACCTCCGGCGAGCTTAATCGTGAGAGAGCCAAACGCTGGCAAGCTCATGAGACGCTCAAGAAGCCCTGATGAGTGGCCTTTGCGCGGAAGTTTGACTCGGCGCTCAACGGGTCCCTCGCCCCAGCCCTGTATGCATCAAGCAACAACAGTCAAGGAATTGGCTTGCGAAAGGAGCTAGGTTCGGTGACCTTCGGTGCATGGAACATCATGTGTATTTTTGGCTGAAGGACGAATGCAAGAGTGCTGCAGACCGCGCTGTGTTTGAGCAGGGGCTGACGTCGCTATTTGACATCGCTATGGTGAGCGGCGGGCGCTGGGCAGTGCCCGCAGCGGTGATGCCGCGGCCGGTGATCGACCAGTCGTGGGACTACGCGCTGACGATGCAATTTGCCAGCGTGGAGGCGCAGGATGCCTATCAGGTTGACCCGCAGCACCATGTGTTTGTGGAAACATTCAAAAGCTGGTGGGCGCAGGTGCAGGTGCGGGATCTGGCGTGAGCCGCCGCCGCAAGATTCGATCCAATGGCCCGCAAACCCACAGCCAAGCCGGTGGCGGCCGGGGCGTTTCTACCGATGTCGCGTGCCGAGATGGACGTGCTGGGATGGAGCGAACTTGACGTGCTGCTCATCACAGGCGACGCCTATGTGGATCATCCGTCGTTTGGAGCAGCGATGATTGGCCGGGTGCTCGAGGCGGACGGTTTGCGGGTGGGCATCGTCGCCCAGCCCGATTGGACGTCTCTGGAAGCCATCACCGTGATGGGCGCTCCACGGCTCTTTGTCGGAGTCACGGCGGGAAACCTCGACTCCATGGTCTCCAATTACACCGTCGCCAGACACAAGCGAAAACTCGATGTGTATAGCGCCGGTGGTGTGCCGGGGCGCCGTCCCAATCATGCGGCGGTCGTCTATGCGCAACTCGCTCGACGAGCGTTTCCCGGTGTGCCGGTGGTGCTTGGCGGAATCGAGGCAAGCATGCGGCGAGTGGCCCATTACGACTATTGGGAGGATAAACTGCGGCCATCTATACTAACGGACTCGAAGGCGGATCTGCTGGTGTACGGCATGGGCGAACGTGCGGTGCGGGAACTCGCCAGGCGCCTGCGCGACGGGGAAGGGGACTTGCGCGGCATCGCTGGAACCGCGGTATTGCTAGGCGCGAAAGCGAGTGCTTGTGCGGATTTTTCCGGGTGCATTATGTTGCCGTCGTGGGAGGATTTGCAAGCGGATGTGCGGCTGCTACTTCCCCTAACCAAGGTGACTGAAGCGCAGCAAACCCCCTATTGCGGCAAGCGTTTGGTGCAGATGCATGGGGCGCGGGCAGTGGTGATGGAGCCGCCAGCGATGCCGGTGGACGGGCCGGAGTTGGATGCCCTGTATGAATACCCATTTCAGCGGGCGGCGCATTCGTCCTATCAGGATCCCGTGCCGGGATTTGCAACTATCAAGGATTCGGTGATTGTCTCTCGAGGCTGCGCCGGGGGCTGCACGTTCTGCGGATTGGGGTTGCATCAGGGGAAATTTCTATCAAGCCGCAGTGTGGAGTCGGTGTTGAAGGAGGTGAGGCGCTTGGGCGAACTCACATCATTTCGCGGCACGGTGTCCGATTTGGGCGGACCGACGGCCAACTTGTACGCGGCGAGGAATGGCCATCTGGATGAGTGTCGGGAGTGCCACCGGCCGAGTTGTTTGTGGCCGGGCATCTGTCCCCATTTTGAGATCAATGAAGAGCCGGGGCTTGAGATGTTGCGAGGGGTGCGGAAGGTGCCCGGGGTGAAGCATGTGTTTGTACAAAGCGGCATTCGGATGGATGTGGCGTTGCGCACACCGGAGTACCTGCGTGAACTGGTGCAGCATCATGTGTCCGGCCACATGAAGGTCGCCCCGGAACACCTGCAACCCGACGTGCTGCGGCGAATGCGTAAACCGTCCGCGGATTTTCCGGCGTTTATGACCAAGTTCTCCGAACTCAGTGCACTTGTCGGCAAACAACAGTACCTCGTGCCGTATTTCATTTCTAACTTCCCCGGCTGCACCGGCCATGACATGGGTGTGGTTGAGGACTTCCTTAAACAGCAGCGCTGGAACCTCCAGCAAGTGCAGGATTTTATTCCGCTACCCATGACCGCCTCCACCGCCATGTACGTCACCGGCTTGGATTTTACCAGCGGTAAGCCCATTCCGGTGGTGCGCAACGCCGGCGACCGGGAGAAACAAAAGAACATGCTCCGGCCGAATCAGCCAGTCGCTTCGAAAATCCCAAGCATCCACATCGACGCAGTGGATTGAATTCCTATCAATCCAGTTGCCCCTCTGCGCCAATGCTTAGCTAACCACCGTGGGGAGCCCGGGTGTTCGAGGTTGGGATTTTTCGCTCAGCCGGTGAGGAGGAGTCGTGGGGACTGTACCAGCGCGAGGGTCCGGAACTGCAGACTTGGCAGAAGTCCAAACCTTGAATATCTCAAGACGCTGATTTCTTAATTGCCATCGGCAGCCAATTTTCCTAATTCATGGGTGTGATCGGGGATTGATCATGAGTATTCACCCGTAAATCGTTATGAGTTCTGCCATTCCAATGATCCTTGCCCTCGTCGCTGCGGCGGCGTTGCCCAGTTATGCGAGTCCGGCACTCATGCCGGAGCCGAAATTCATCACCCCAGGCAATGGCAGTTTGGTCATTCCGGCGGCAGCTCGCATCGTTGCGCTAGATCCAGCTCTCGAGCCATTGGCAAGAATCCTGGCATCCGATATTGAGCGGATGCAGCGGGTGAAACTCGCCATCGGTCATGCCCCGGAGGTGGCCGGTGATATTGTGCTGCAACTGCGGCCCGACTCAACGGAACTCAAGGGGAGTGATGCCTATCGCATATCCGCCGAGAAGACTGTGCACGTCGAGGGCCGGACCTATCAGGCTGTGGCGATGGGGATGATGACGGTGCTGCAGGCGTTGGAAAATGAGGGCAGCGGATTGAAGATGGCTCGAATGACGGTGATGGATTTTGCCGACCGCGATTTGCGGGCGTTGCAGGTTTCCATCCGCGGTGGCTATCATTCACCTGCTTGGGTCAAGAAGGTGATTGACCTGATGCGTTTCTACAAGGTGCGGGTTCTGCAGTTGCACACTTCCGAAGCGCTATGGGTTGGGGCGGTCATGGAATCGAGCAATGGAGCTGATGCCAAGTTGCTGCGCGAGAATTCGGCCTGGAGCAAACGCGAGATGGAGGATGTTATCAGTTATGCCAGCGAGCGCGGAGTGAGCCTGATTCCGCACAATGAGATGCGGCCTAATGATCCGTTCTGGCAGGCCGTGCTGACCCGGGATTTCACTCCGGGAGACCGGTTTGCCGGATATGTGGATGAGATCGATGGCAAAGGAAAATTTGAGATCAAGGGTAATCTTGCCGATGACCCTCGCTGGTGGAATTTTCTCAAAATCGTCAGTCAACGGTCTCGCGACCAGTTTGCCAAGAGTTGGCCGGGTGGCAAACTGCCGTTCTATCACATTGGTCCGGTTTATGGCGAGGGTGGGTGCAATGGCAAGGAGGCTGTAAGAATGTTAGGTTTTCTGATGGAAGACAATCCAGCCATCAAGATGATGTATTGGAACGGACCTGGAGCGGATGATGTTGATATAAGCCCGCACAAAGCGAACATTGTGGTGGATTTTTACAGCAAGACATGGGGTGGCACTCCAGCAGGTTTGCTGGCGGCGGGGTACCAACTTTGTAACACGTCATGGACGCCGCTCTACGTCCAACCCGGAACCCTCAAGAAAGCGTTCGCCCAAGGCAAATGGATCCATGACGAGTTTGCCGTCACCCGCTTTGGCAAGGAGAGTCCCTTTGGACTGCCGCTTGGTGACAACGCCGATGATTGCAGCCAATATGCAAATCAAGTGGTCGGCAGTCTGCTCTCGACCTGGGACTTTGCCGGTGAGAGGCAAGGCGACGGGCACTTGGAAATGATAGCCCCGTGCATCCCGTATTTCGCCAATCACGCATGGAACAGGCAACCATGGCCATATCCGAAAGGTTCGTATGAAACGACTAAAGCTGTTTTTGACAGGCTTTTTCCTCGCTCTTTGGTGCTCATTGCGGAACCCGTGGTGTCGCATCCGGTGGGTGGCCTAACTGCAAGCCAAGGCCGCTTCAAGGATGCGGTGGAGGTGACGTGGAGCGAGGCTGACAATTTCCCGATAACCTATCAGGTGTTTCGGGCGGAGGGCACTGACGTAGCGCAAGCCAAAGCCATCTCGCCGAAGATGCCAGCCTCGCTGGTGCTTGGTTTGAACCGCTACCATGACGCGACGGTGAAGCCGGGGCAGAAGTATGGCTATTGGGTGGAGGCGGAGAATGCGTATGGGGTTTCCGCTCTTCAAGCGTGTGCGGAAGGCTTCACTGGTGATGGGGTCGAGGTGCCTGCCAGTTATGAGGGATTTGACTATCCACCTGACGCGAACCTGGACGCGCTCAATGGCGGCAGCGGCTTCAAAGACGCATGGTCGGTGAAACAGGCGAATATTCCTATCAAGATCAACTCCTTTGGGTTGACCTATCCGGGATTGCTGACAACGGGTAAATCGGCGCATTTTGAGATATTGCACGACGAGAGCGAGGGCCGCAATCCGACGCACACCTCGGTGCTTCGACACCTTGCTTGCAGTTACGGCAAGTCCGGAACCGAGGTGTGGACCAGTGTGTTGATTCGTCCCGTTAGGAATACCTATACCACGACGATTTCCTACAACCGGATCTCAACGGGCAAGTTGTATGGTAGTTACTCCATCGCCGGAGTCCCTGCTGAGGACGGCAAAACCTATCTTGTTGTCACCCGCTCCAATTTCCAAAATGGCCCCGACCTGCTCACCACATGGGTCAATCCGATACCCGGCAAGATGCCGCTCGACTCAGAGGCCACCATGCAGTCCAGACAGGAAGATAATAATGAAAGTGATATCCTCGCAATCGCCGTGGAGGCATATATCAAAGGCGGCGATGATATTGATGAATTGCGGATGGGGCCAACCTATCAATCCGTAACTCCTGTCGCCAAATGAGGTGAACTTATGGTTCTGTTAGCAATTCAACGATGCGGCGAGTGGCACCGTGGTGTGGCTGAAGCAGGGCGGAGGCTCGGGTGGTGGCTGCAGTTGCTGCTGCGGGGTCCAAGGCGCGGCGGATGGCGGTACTAAGACTGGGTGGGTCGTGG
Organism: Verrucomicrobiota bacterium; assembly: GCA_037141475.1. Taxonomy (GTDB): domain Bacteria; phylum Verrucomicrobiota; class Verrucomicrobiia; order Verrucomicrobiales; family Akkermansiaceae; genus Luteolibacter. The sequence goes on from JBAXCM010000038.1 coordinate 7,705, forward strand.
GCGGTGAAGGCGGCATTGGCTGCGATGAGTGACGAGGCGAGGGGCTGGAAATTTTCCATGTGAGGGCCGATGATGACGGGCTTTTCTGCGAGGATGGCCTCGCAGGGGTTTTGGCCGCCTTTGGCCAAAAAACTCTTGCCGATGACCACCACGTCGGCATGCGCCGTCCAATCACATAACTCGCCGGTGCTGTCGATGACTAGACAGGGGAGTGATGAATCGGTTGGAGAAACACGGGCGGGCCGGGTGTGCTCCTCCGTCATGGCGGAGCGGAGGACCACCTCGAAGCCACTGCGTTCAAGATCAGCTTTGACTTGTGCGCGGCGTTCGGCATGGCGGGGGACGATGAGAATCTGCGCGTCTGGCGCGACCTCGCGAATGGCCCCGGCAATCCAAGATTCTTCGCCGGGATGGGTGCTGGCAGCGAGAATGATCGGACGGGTGGAGCCGGGACCAGCCAGTGCGTCTAGCAACATTTGGAACTCGGGCCGCCGGGTCGGCGCTTGGCCACTGCCGGGATCGATTTTCAGGCTGCCTGTGGAGTGGATTTTATGAGCGGCGACCCCGAGAAATTGCCAGATGTCGGCGTCCTGCGGGTCTTGGATGGCAACGGCGTCGAGCAGGCCAAACATCGGGCGGACCCAGGCGGCAAAGCGCCGGTAGCGGGCGGTGGAGCGGGGGGACAATCTGGCATTGACGAGGCTTACAGGGATGTGGCGACGGCGGCAGGCGAGTAGGAGATTTGGCCAGGCTTCGCCCTCGACAAGGACGAGCTGGGATGGCTGAAAATGTTTGAGGTAGCGGCGCACCATGCCGGGAAAATCGAGGGGTGCGTAGGTGACGCGCAGGCCGGGGATCTTTGCCGCGGTGGCCACGGCATGACCCGTGGCAGTGCCGGTGGCCAGCACAAAGCGCTGGTCGGGGTGGCTGATTCGCCACTCACGGATGAGTTTGAGAGCGAGCATGGCCTCGCCGACGCTTACGGCGTGGAGGTGCACGGCACCGCTGGGTTCGTCATTGAGCTTGGCACTGTAGATGGCGGCCCGCTCGCCCAGACGGGTGCCAAATCCACCGCGCCGCAGCATTTTGACAAGCCACCCGGGAAAGGCCGCCACAAAAAGCAGCGGCAACAGCAGCCGGTAGATCGCCAGTCCGAAAATCAATCGCATCGCGCCAAAGGCTAGGTCGGATTTTCCGGCGCGTAAAGCAGGATGGCGCTGCTGCCGTATTCGCGACGGTCCACCAACGACCATCCGTTAGCCGCCGGGCTCGGCTGGTGGGTTCCCACTTCCGCAATCAACCAGCCATCGGCCGCAACCCGCGGCCGCAACCCATCGCCGGCCAGCAACTCGCCTATCAGGTCGGTGTCGCCGGGCTTTTTCACATAGGGTGGATCGGCGAATATCAGGTCATAGGTAGCGGCATCGCGGCGCAAGAACGCGCCGACCTCGGCTCGCAGGACGCGCCCGCCAGGCAGCCGGGATTTTGCGAGATTTTCGGTAATGATTTGGACGGCCTGCCGGTGTTCGTCGACAAACAGGCAGGAGGCGGCCCCGCGGCTGAGGGCTTCCAAGCCGAGTGCGCCGGAGCCGGCGAAGAGGTCCAGGACGCGGGCACCATCGACCCGTTCGCCGAGGATGGAAAATACCGCCTGACGGACGAAATCGGTGGTGGGGCGGGCCACAGCGGAGGGCACTTTGATGGCGAGCCGCCCGGCTTTTCCGGCAATGATGCGCATGGGAGGCAGGAGAGTATGAGACAGGAGACAGAAGACAAGAGAAAGAAGGCAGAAGACTGGAGTAAGAGGTGCCATGCACCGCCCGAGGGCTTTGTTCCTGTCTTGGAGCGCAGCGGTCTTCTTTCTTCTTTACGGCTGGACGATGGGGCCGTGGTGGCCGATGCTGAGTTGGAGGGCTCCGAGTGAACCGGAAACTTCGACGTCACAGGCGACGCGCTGCGGAGAGGCCATGGGCGTGAGGACGGGATCGGCGGCGGGGAAGAAATGCTTGAGGATGCCGAGGGTGGTTTCAGGGGCGGAGACGAGGCGAAGAACCCCGGCGGCGCGGCCGTCGGCCAAGAGTGTGGCGTTGCCTAGCAAAGAAAGGTTTTCGCCGATCAAGCGGGCATCCAAACAGGAGAGGACGCCGCCGCGCAGCGCAAAGCAGCAATTGCCGTTGTCGAAGGTGGCATGGTGTTCACTGGTTTTGATAGAGATGGCGGCGGTTTCGGCCAGGCAATCGCCCTGCCATGTGCCCGGTGCCGTGAGAAAGCCGCGGAAGCGGGCACCACCCAAGATGTGTGCGGCCGAGCCTTCGCCGCCAGCAGGCAGGGTGAATGAGGCAGGAGATTGGGCGGGCACTTTGATTTCGACCTGTATTGGCAGGCCGCCGAGGAGGGCGAATTTAGCAGCAAGTTCGATGTGAACACCCAGCAGCGTGGTCTCCACCGGTTTGAGTGAAAGGATTGGAGATTCCCAAGCCAGCGGAGCATTGAAATTCGTGAGTACGGGCGTGCCGTGCAGCTTGAAACTGCCCAGGGCCAAGGAAGAAGTTGCCGCTTGCCCGGAGAGCGGAAAATCACTGCTCAGACCGGCGATTTCCACCCATGGCGGGGCGGATCCGCCCGCTACCAGGATCAACGATGCATGCCGGAGATGAACCCAGCAGGTCGGCTGCAATGCATCGGCTGCTGGAGGCCGAGGTGACGCCGGAGGCGGGGGCTTGGCGTCGGCGGGGCCTGGCTCGCTGGCAGCGGGTTCGCTTGGGATACTTGTTTGGGCTGTGGGCGTAGATGGGCGCTCCGCTTGCAACGCGGCAATGGGGGGAAGTGCCGGTTGGGCATCGGGCGGCGCAGTGGGCGGTGGCCCTTGTCGGGCCAGGAGCGGAAGCATCAGCGGCGAAATAACGAGGCGTGGTCCCTCGATGTCAGCGGCAAGGACGTCGAAGTGGCTGTGCCAACAGGAACGCCAGCGCGGCGTAAGGCGCAGAGAGTCGATGTGCAGCAGCGGTTCGGTGATGGCACCGCTCAGTTCAGCAGGCTGAGAGACGACGATTTTTCGCAGGGTGATACCATTCCAAGGCGACCACGAGGCGCTGCCGATATGGGTTTGCAAGCCACCACAGCGGCGTTTTATTTTGGAGGCCAGCCAGTCCCGTGTCCACGGGCTGCTGAGCCAGAGGTTGCTCAAAGCGAATGCGAGAAGCGGCAACAAGCAGAGGGCCGCCAGCCAGTGTCGCCACCAGCGGCGGCGGTTAGTGCCTGCTGGCATAGTGTTGGCTTCAGTGTTTGGAGGGGGTCTTTGGAGTTGGCTTGGTCGTGGGTTTGGTCGCCGGCTTGGACTTATCAGGAGCCTCGACTTCTGCCGTTTTCAGGTGTCCGGCTTTTCCGAGTTCGAAGCGGATGGCGAGGCTTTTATCGACGATGCGGGTGCCCTCGCTGGAGACTTCCTGGAAGCGATAGACGATGAGGCCGTACTTGTTGCCCTCGAAGCATCCGACGGCGATATTTTCCTTGGTTTTGCCGAGAGATGTTTCCTCTTCGAGGCGCCATTCGCTGCCGGTCCAGGCACCGAGGATGCTGTCGGGGTCGGCCTTGATGTCATCGATGCGTTTGAGTTCACCGTTAGGCGAGCGGAAGACATCGGCTTTTGCGTCATAACGGAGGTTGGAAATTCCGCTGGCATTGCCGGTGGCGGCGATGATCCAGGCCCCACCGAGTGTTTCGCGCAACAGGAGTTCGACGTCTTCGGCGGGCTTGAACTCGCGTTTCGCCCAGAGCTTGGTGTACTCGTCGTATTCTTCCTTGGTTAGGCCAAGTTTTTCGTGGTATGGCAGGGGAACTCCGGGCTTTGACTTATTAGAAAATTCCTTGAACCATTTGATGTCGAGCCGAGCGGCGGCTTCGACTTTGGCAACGTATTTGTCAATTTCCGGAGGGGGCAGCACGATGCCGATCTGGGCTGCCACTGGGATATCCTTGGTGAACAGACTGGCGAAGAGTTTGGGCACCTCGGCGGCGTTAGCAGCCGAGAGGAATGCAGAGGCCAAAAATGGCAGGAAAAATTTCATAATGTGGGAAGCGGGTGAGGGGGAGAGGATGGCTGGAAGCAGGCCGAATTCAAGAGGGAATCGGCTGGTTGATGATTATTGAGGTTCGCCTGCGGGGAAGATTTCTGCGATGGAGGTTTCCTTTTGATCATCGATCCAGTGTTCGATGGCGGTCTGCAGCGGGGCCAGCACCTCGGGGCGTGTGCTGGCGAGATCGTGCTCGCCGTGGGGATCGTTCGGCAGAAAGAACAATCCGAAATGGCGGGTTCCTTGGACAGTGGGGGTACAAACCAGTTTCCAATCGTGGGTGCGGAGGCAGCGCTGTTTTGCTTGCACCAGTCGTTCGCGGTACTGGTCCTTGAGTACAAATTGATAGTTGAAAGCCGGGTCGATGCGGGTGAGTTCATCCATGGGTGGGAGTTTCGGGCGCTCGATACCGGGCACTTTGAACTGGATGAACGGGAAACCCGTCTCGCCATAAAATGGCCGTGCCACCGGTGTTTCCCCCCCTTTGAGCCACCCGGCAAAACTCTGTCCCTGCCAAACGGAGGGCTTCTTCACACCCACCCAATCGGCTAGGGTCGGCATGATGTCGAGCATTCGCACGGTTTCCGGGATGATCCGCGGTGCCACCCCCGGAATGTGCATGATCATTGGCACGTGATTCGCTTGGCCGCCCCCATTGAACGTGAGCCCATGACCCAGCGTCACTCCAGGCTCGTAAAGGTCGTCGCCATGGTCAGCCGTCACAATGACAATCGTGTTGTCCTCCAGGCCGTTGCGCTTGAGGGCTGCCAGCACCCGCCCAACGCAATCGTCGAATTGGCGGGTGCAGCCGTCGTAGAGGGCGCGGATTTGCGTCGCTTCCGGTGCGGGCAGGGCTTTCCACTTGCTCTCCAAGTCGGTGCCGCCAATGAACGAATCAATATCGAAATCCACGCCGTTCTTGTTCCGTCCCCGGTATGCCGGATCACTGAAAAGGCTGCAATACGGCTCCTGACTCCGGTAGGGTAGGTGGTTGCAGGAAAAAAATACGTGCCAGAAAAATGGCCGCTGTGTCTGGCCCGCTTGCGCCAATCGCGCCTCCACCCTTGCGGTGACAACCTCTGGAGTGACAAATTGTGCGAACGACTCGATCTGCGGAAACAGCCGGTAGCCCAGCGCATTGTCAAAGTACAAGGGCACCACAAAGTGCGCCATCACCACCGCCTGGCTCATGTAAATCTTAAAATTGTCGAAGGTTGAGACCGAAATATCCTCAAACCCCAGTGGAGCGACGTGATAGTAGCCGGCGCACCAATCTCCGATGGCCGCAGTTTCATAGCCGTGCTCGCCTAGCAATTTTGCCATGGGAGCCACTCGCTGCATCGTCGCCTCCACGGTTGCACGGTCCGGGTACATTTGGCGCACTCCGTGGGTTTGCGGATATTGTGAAGTCATCAGCGATATGCCCGATTCCATCGTCGAGGCAATCGGCGTGTAGCAGCGCTCAAACCTCACGGAACGGGCCGCCAGTGCGTCAATCGTCGGCGAGACGCCGGGTGCGGCCGCTCCATCGCTTTTGGCCGGGCGGTAGCCGGCGCAACCGAGTTTGTCGCCACGCAGGGAGTCCGAAGCCAATATCAGAATGTTAGGTGGCCTCTTCCCGCCTGTCGCGACTGCTGCCCGGCCGTGCTTGTGGCCTGCCAACCCCTTGCTAAAACCCACTCCTAACAGTAGTGCCACTGCAGCCACCAGCCAGCCACGGCGACCGCGACGATGGATTTGCCAGAGAAAGGCTGCGGCCAGCGCGGCAATCGGCAGTACCTTGAAAAGGATGAAAAAGGCGTCCGGCTTGGCTGCCGCCGGAATGATGTCGAGGGTGCGGTAAAACCAGTTGCCGAAACTTGCGTCGTTGAGGAAATACGGCCGGGTATCGACCAAGCGGAGCGTGCAGTATCCTTGGGTGAAGGCCGCCAGCAGCAATCCTCGCAGGGCGATCGACCATGCGCCCCGGTATTTCGAGCGGGCCGTCCACCATGCCGCGAAAGGTTGGAGTAAAAAGGCCCCAATCACTGCCAAAATTGCGTAGGCGATGATCATGTGCAGGTTTTGCCCAATGATAAATCCCACGTACTTGTCTCGGGCCAAGGCACTGAATTTGTTGTCCATCCCCCGGGATTGGTAGGCCAATCGCCACAGCGCCGTGCCATATTGATAGGCAAAAAACACCGCGACCCCGGCCAATACCGGCAAGTAAGGGGCATCCGGTTGGCGGCGTACGGCGCAATTATCAGGTGGGTCGGATTGGTTCAACGCGCCGAACCTTGCAGACGGCACCCCTAAAATCAAGACTCAGTCTGCGGTGGGTCCACATAAATCCACCGTGGACTCGCCACCTTTTCGATGATCACACCGCGGCGCGAATGAGTATTAGCGGGCAGGGAAAGGCGTAAAATCACTGGAGCCGGGTTTTTGTCGTTCTGCTCGATGAGACTCAGTAACTCCGCTTCCACTTCACCACCTCGCGGCGTGTACCCGAAAAGCGTCTCATCCCCATCAGGCGTGCTCAGCCGAAACGAGGCCCATCGCTCGGAATCCGCAAACTCATGTGTGAAAAAATGGTCCGCCTCAACATAGACCCGGAAATTCAATGTGCTGTCCGGCGGCCGTTGCCGGGCGTACTCATCCCAGTCCATCGGCTGGTACCTCACTGCCGTCTCCCAATCCACCCCGATTTTTCCCGATGTCTCCTGCTCGACCTGAATCTCCCGCGAACTCCCATCTCCCAGCACCACCGAAAATAACCAAAAATCGCGATCCGCACCCACCAGCGCCCCTTGAAAACCCCGAACCCGCTTGAATCCAAGCGCCCTCAACGGCGTTTTCGCGTAGTACCGCTTCATCAACGGGCCCACCACCTCGGGTTGGCGGACCAATGGCAGCATCGCCTCCAGTGTGCCAGCATCACAAAACGCCTTCACCTGGCGCTCCATCCCTTGGATCATGTCGGCCAAGGCCCGGTCACTCGTCGCAGTTTCCACCGCCGTTGCCTCGGCTTGCTGCTGTTCCGCCTTGATCAGTGGTTGGGCTTGCTGAACGTGGCTCAACGACCAGAAAACCGCGCAAGCCAACAGCAACGCCACCAAGGCGAACCATCCCCAGGCCACCGGCTCCCGCCGAACAGCAACCCGGCTCCATCCCTCTTCTGTCTCCGGCACACTCGCATCTTCCGGCTCAATGAGCACCTCAACTCCAGGTTGATGGCTGCGCCGATTGTCCAGCCAATCCACCGCAGGTACCACCAAGCGCGCCGCCGGTGCTTGGTAGGTATCCTTGTTCTCAGGAATCAGCCGCACCGGTTGGTCTTCGACCCCCAACCGCAAAACCGTCACCCGAGGGGCCGGTCCATCGTCCACCGTCCTTAATTCCACCGGTTTTTTTACACGTGCCATGCCCGCCGACAACATATACCCAAAATCTCTATCGACGCAATGCCCCTCTCCACCTAAAATCCCCTCAGAGACTCCCGCCATGCCAACGCCCCCTCGTCTGCTCATCCTCACTGCCGCCTTCGGGGAAGGCCACAACAGCGCCGCCCGTAACCTCGCCTTAGCTCTCGTCGCCACCGGGACTGACGCTCAGGTGTGCGACCCATGCTCGCTTGCCATCCCCCGCCTCACCGCCATCCTCAGTCGGCTCTATCGCTTTGCCACTGATTATCTCCCACGAGTCTGGGGGAGAATCTATCATTCCATCGACGCCGTTGATTTCAAACATAGCGGCAACTGGTTCAGCCGCAAGCCTGAGGCCCGGCTGGCCAAGCTCATCGTTGACTACCAGCCCACTGCCATCGTCAGTTCGTATCCACTTTACCCCTATTTGCTCGAGCGAATTTTCACCCGTGCCGGGGTCACTCTGCCAGTGTTCACCGTGGTCACCGACTCAATCGAAATCAATTCTGCTTGGCTGCGGGCTCCTAGCAATTATTGGCTGGTCACCGATCCGAGCACCCGCAACTCGATGATTGCCGACCACTTGCCTCCTGCCGCAGTCATCGACACTGGGTTTCCCGTCAACCCCGAATTTGCGCAACTCAATCCGCTGGCACCCACCGACCCCTGTGACCCCTTTCGCGTGCTTTTTTTCCCGATCGCCCGCCGCAAATCCATCGACTCCTGCGGCACCTCTATCCTTGCCGCCTCCCCGTTTGTGAAACTCACCATCGTCCTCGGTAAAAACGTCAGACTGCTCTATTCCGCTGCGCGTGCCCTCCAGAAGGCTCACCCCGGTCGCGTACGCATCCTCGGTTGGACCCGGCGCATCCCCCGCTTGCTCACTCAGCATCACCTAGTTGTCGGGAAAGCTGGCGGTGCCACGGTTCATGAAGCCATCGCAGCTCATTGCCCGATGCTCATTCATCACCTTGTTCCCGGCCAGGAAGAGGGGAATCTGCGCCTCTTGGAAATTATCGGCGGGGGCAGCCTCGCTGCCACTCCCGACGTCCTCACCCAACGCATTCAAGCCATTCTCATTGACCAAGCTGCCCCATGGCGTGCGATGAAGATGGCCCTCGCTATCCACAATCGCAATGCCGGTGCCCTCACCGCCGCCCGCATCATCCTGCAAAAGACAGCAGAGTGGCAGACCCAAGCCCCAAGCCTTTGAAAAAGCCGCTACTTTCCAATTTTCCCCTCGCAGCTCCCCCGAGTCCTGATAAAGCAGCCATGTTTTCCAGAACCGGATGGCTTGACGATTGACGATTTTGGATTAATGAAGTGGCCTTGGTTCGTGCTGAAATTCGTGTCCAAGGCCCCATCAAAAATCAACGTTTATCCCCCGGCAATCATCAATCCTTCGAGTGAGCTCACACCGAAATCCTCTTCACCTCTCGCCTGTTTTGAGGCACCACCTCGCTAAGGTTTAACTACCTCCCTGACCCATACTCGCCTCAGTCTCGGGGCTTCCCTCTTCCCATGAATTTCCTCTTCGACATCGGCCGCGTGCTCTTGGATTTTGATTTTGAGCCCTCGCTGGCTCGCTTGCTCCCTCCCGGCTTGAGCGATGGACAGGCCCGCTTGGCGAGATTGCTAGACCGGAGGGATTCGTTTGAAGCCGGTGCCATGGAAGCGGATGCCTACATCGAGTGGGCCC